>NZ_JVDT01000001.1 GCF_001076885.1 Bacillus sp. 522_BSPC | reverse complement strand
AAAAAGGGAGCTAAAAAAAACTCCCACAAAAACTTGACTCAATCAAACGCGTACCATGTCAATATGAAAATGATAATGAATTGTTATAATATATTAATATATATGTGACCTTTGTTCGTACATATGATACTTTTAAAAATTATATAATTCATCGCTTTATTTTTATAATAAAAAAAGTGCTACTCATACTTGGAGTAACACTGATTGTTTTATATTATTTTCGGAAAACGGCGATTATTAACTTGTTTTCGTTCTCTCGTTAAATGGGGAATAGCAATTGATTAATGTAAAAAGTGGTTTTTTAAGAAACAAAAACAAATACCCTCTTTTTATTCTTTTGAAAACTTCTATCTGACTTAGTATAATCTATCCATCTCATTTGATTAATTCTTGCCATTATCATTAAATCGATTTCCGCTTGTGCTTCATCCATAATTTCTTTAATGGCAGGCATACTGAGGGAAAAGTATTCAGAAGCCTCCTTAAATGGCGATTTTCCGACCATTAGCTCCATAAATTGTTTCTCATTTATGGCCATTTCCTCTAACTCTACTTCTTTACTCTCTATGTATTGATAAATTTCCCGTTTTTTTTCTGGCAAATTGGCAATCGCGCTTCGATAAAAAAATTGAACTACTACAGGATTAACGGAATTCATTTCCTGTTCCTCCATTTTTGATGTGTAGATAAAAGTCGTCAAACCAATAAGCTGACGACTTTTCTTTTTATTCATTACCAGCTGGATTTTTTCACTCCTGGAATCTGTCCTTTATGGGCATATTCTCTAAATGTAATACGGGACATTTTGAATGTTCTCAAATACCCTCTAGGTCTACCAGTCACTTCACATCTGTTTTTTAAGCGGGTCGCTGAAGAATCTCTTGGTAGTTTTCTAAGTGCTTCAATATCTCCTTTTTCTTTTAATTCCATTCGAAGTGCTGCATATTTTTCAACCATTGCTTGCCGTTTTTTTCTTTTACAATTTTTGATTTTTTTGCCATTATTGTTTCCTCCAATACGAAATCATTACGATTTATCGACTATAAAAAATTATTTTGTTTCTCGGTGTAAAGTACGCTTTTTTAAACGTGGGCAATACTTCATCAACTCGATACGGTCTGGATTATTTCGTTTGTTTTTTGTGGTAATATAATTTCTATCTCCTGTTTCTGTACATGCTAAAGTAATTTTCACTCTCATTTTTTCTTCCTCCTAATAAATTTTACTCATTCTGCAAAAAAGGCAGGTAGCGGATCAATGAATTTAGTCCAATCCTTTTTCATTTCCATATCAGTCAATAAACACGCATCTAGCTCTTCTTCCATTTGCTGTTGATTCATGCCAATCCCAATAAACACTAACTCTGTCATGCGATCTCCATAAAGAGGATCCCAACGTTTTTGTAAATCTGGATCTTCTTCTAAAACTTCTTTCTGCTCGCTTTCCGAATAAGTCGCTACCCAATTGCCTGCTCCTTGTATCGTTAAGGATGGACCTGCTTGAGAAAGTAGTCCAGCAATTTCATTTCTCGTAGCCAACCAAATAAATCCTTTCGACCTAACCACTTCAACTGGCCAGTTTACCAACCACTGCATCAATCTAACAGGGTGAAAAGGTTTATTGCTACGATACACAAAGGAAGAAATTCCATATTCCTCTGTCTCCGGAATATGCTCTTCATTTAATTCTTTTATCCAGCCTGCACTTTGACTAGCAGCTTCAAAATCGAATAACCGAGTATATAACACTTGATTTAAGGAAATACGGGAATATTCACTTTCAATGATTTTGGCTTCTGGGTTAAACTTTTGGACTACTGCTTTCAGTTCCTGTAGTTTGCTTTCCGAAACTAAATCCGTTTTATTCAACACAATAACATTCGCAAATTCAATTTGATCGATTAACAAATCTGCTATTTCTCTTTCATCCATTGCATCCACTGCTTGCTTGCGGTCTAAAAGACTTTCACCAGAAGAATAATCATGCCAAAAACGATTAGCATCTAATACAGTAACCATCGTATCTAACTGACAGTATCGGGATAAATCGATACCTACACTCTCATCTACATAGGTAAATGTTTGAGCAACAGGAATCGGTTCGCTAATCCCGCTCGATTCAATGACGATATAATCAATATCACCTAATTGCACAAGCTTTTCCACTTCTAGCATCAAATCTTCCCTAAGTGTACAGCAGATGCAACCATTTTGCATTTCCACCAATTTTTCATCTGTTCTTGAAAAACCCTCCTGTTTCAGCAATGAAGCGTCAATATCTACCTCACTCATATCATTGACAATAACAGCAACCTTTAGGTTTTCCCTATTGGATAAAAGATGATTTAGCAAAGTTGTTTTACCAGACCCGAGATATCCGCTTAAAACGGTAACAGGGATTTTCTTGTTGTTCAATACTCTCACTCCCAAAACAAATCGAAATGATTACGATTTAAAAAATCATTTGTTCTTTGTTCTATTTTTAAAACCCTTCGAACTATTTAATAATAAAACGAAATGATTACGATTTGCAAGTGTTTATAAAGAACTTTTTCATAATTATTTTAATTTGGATGGAAATTTATTGTCTTAAGGGAATTAGCCTTAACTAATTCCCCTTCTTTCTTCTACTATTATGTTAATTTCTCTGCTAGCTTTATACTATTAGTCTCTGTATCAAAAATTCTAGTTCGAATATCATTTTTTGAAAGTAATAAATCATTTCCTTTTTGATCGAAACAGTAAGCAATCGGGATGGAAAAACCACAATTTCGATAGGACCCATCAGCATGGCTTGTCCCTATAATGAAAGCTTTTTCCTTCATTGCTTTTTTTCTTGCTTCTCCAGTCCATTCTTCATATTGTTGCTCACTATACATGCCAACACCTATTGGATTCAAAATAAACTTAACATTTTCATTCTCTAAACCTTCTAATCCTTAAAAATTTCTCTGCAAAGTAAATAGCCTGATGATAATGTGTCATCACTAGTCTTGGATGGTCTATATAACATTTCATTCTCTGGCGTTTTAGCTCTATCTAACATCATCCTTCCAGAACGATTGGCGATAAATGCTCTATCCTTATTATTCTCATCTTTATAACCTGAGACAATATATGTATGATGTTTTTTCGCTAAATGACATACTTCCTCTAAATAATCAGCAGTGAAATAGCCCTCTGGAAATAGAATTACATCCACTTCAGGAAAACTTTCTAATTCCACTAATAATTGTTGTAAGCTCTTTTCCATTTTTGGCTGGCCAATTAGGATTTTCATTTTTCCCTCCTGATAACTAGATTTTTCTATTAAATTATTATTTTTTAGAACTCCTATAAAACAT
>NZ_JVDT01000031.1 GCF_001076885.1 Bacillus sp. 522_BSPC | reverse complement strand
CCAGTAAGAATTGCTCGAATTCGGCTTGCTTCTTCATTTTTTTAAAATATTGAATAAAGTTTTCGTTTTTTTTCGCTGGAATAAATTTACCTTCTATTTTATTTGATGTGTTTTTTTTCAATGTTTTTTTTTCAGGTACTGAAATTGACAATTTATTTCGCCTCCTTCTAGAAAATATATTGAGTTGAGTGAATGTCAACCGCTTGACATATCCTTAAATCTCCTTTCTCAAATCATAAATATATATCGCTTTCACATTTCATTATGTCAACCGCTTGATATTTTTTTATTTTAAACGCTTTCATAATATATGTCAACCGCTTGACTTGTTTATTTTTAAAAAATACAATCTAAATTTTTAGATTATATTTTATCAAAGAAAATCCTATCTTATTTGTCTCGTTCGGGAACTAATCTGAATGGGGTCTAAAATCCTTTCATTATCGATTGCATTAGGTCGTCTCATTTTTTAGCAATTGAACAGGTAAAATAACTTCCATTCTTTCATCCTTATTTACTTCATTAATAATGTCCATTAATCTTAATACAGCTGAGTGTGCAATTTCCTCAATTGGTTGTTTAATTGTGGTTAATTGAGGTAACAACCTCCTTACACTTTGCGTGCCATCATACCCTACAACTTTTAATTGATTGGGAATCTGAATTCCTAGTTCACTCGCTACTTTCAAACAAGTTGATGCTATTAAATCATCACTAGCAAAAATCCCATCCGTTTCAGGGTGCTCTATAAATATCTTTTTGATTGTTTCTGCAGTTGCTTCCTCATCAAAAACGCTATTCAATTCATAGGTAATGGGATTAGCTACATGGTCTTCATAGGCTTTTCTTCTATTTTGGGTTGGTGTCTCTAACTCGCTTGGTCCATTTATATGAACAATTGCTTTACAACCTTGATTAAGTAAATGTTGAACAGCCAATTTTCCACCCTCATAGTTATCAGAACCTATTACAGGAATGGTCGGTGATAAATAATGGTCAATTGCGACAATAGGAAGCTTAGAATTCTTATATATTTCAATTCCACGATTATAGGAACAAACGATAATTCCATCTACTTGATGCCTAATAAGCATCTCTGCATATGAAGTTTCTTTCGCCACTTGTCCTAAACTATTACAGAGAATAACTTTAAACTCATGAGTGGAGCATATATTCTCTATATATAAAGCTAATTCACTAAAAAAGGGATTATTAATTGTCGGCAAAATAAGGCCAATAAAATTGGTCCGTTTTTTAAAAAGAGAGCGTGCTATATCATTAGGATAATAATTTAAATCCTTAATGGCTTGCTCTACTTTTTCTCTTGTTTTTTCACTTATATATCCTCGATTATTCAAAACACGTGAAACCGTTGTTGGTGAAACACCTGCCAACTCTGCTACATCTTCTAATTTTACTTTCATGATTACCACCCGAAAAATCATAAATTATTTTCCACTTAAATTGTATATGTTAACCGTTTTCATACATATTATCACAAACTTGTTCTTTTTGCATCTTTCTTCTACCCAATATATTCCTTCTGCACATCTAATCTAAATCACAAAAGTCGCCTTAAGGCTTAAAGTGATAAAAGGATTTGAAAGTAATTCCTTTTCATTTGTTTTCTAATCAAGGAATATCGAACTTTTACTTCAGAGGTATTATTTTCCTCTCCTATGTCTATTATGAAAAATAGTACATAAAAAGGAAAATCATTCCACAACTGTTTTTATTATGAGGTGAGATATGGAAAACATAAATAAGAAAAAGAAGGTATCCAGTCATTTGGACGAGAATGTAGGATACCTAAAGGAAGAATTGGGTGTTGGCCAAAACTTTGACATGATCCATTTAGATGTCGAATATGCTGGAATCCGAATGGCTATGTTTCTTGTAGATGGATTAGTAAAAGATGATATATTACATTTACTCATGAAGTTCCTTGCAAAAGTAAAAAAAGAGGAATTAAGAAAAGATGTTTTAAATAAATTATTGAGTACCTATATTCCCTATATAGAAATTAGTACAGTTGATGATTTAAATAAAGTTGTCGATAATGTCCTGTCTGGTCCAACAGCTCTGCTTATTGACGGTATTGACGAAGTGCTGTTAATTGATGCCAGAACCTATCCTGTTAGGGGGCCACAAGAGCCTGATACAGAAAGAGTTGTTCGTGGTTCCCGTGATGGATTTGTAGAAACAATTGTCTTTAACACCGCGCTAACAAGAAGAAGGATTAGAGATCGAACGCTGCGAATGGAATTTATGCAAGTAGGGCGTCGTTCTAAAACAGATATCGTTATTTGTTATATTGGTGATATTGCGGACCCAGATATGGTCGAGCAATTAAAGGAAGCTATGTCAAATATTGATACAGATGGATTACCAATGGCTGAAAAAACAATTGAAGAATTTATTTCGGGGAACAACTGGAACCCCTTCCCAAAAGTACGTTATACAGAACGACCTGATACAACAGCCATCCATCTTTTTGAAGGGCATGTATGTATTTTTGTAGATGGCTCCCCATCTGCGATGATTACGCCTGTTACTTTCTGGCATCATTTGCAACATGCTGAAGAATACCGAAACAATCCCCTTGTTGGTGCATATTTACGTTTTGTTCGCTACTTAGGTGTGTTTGCTTCGATTTTCTTATTGCCTTTATGGTATTTAGTAAGTATAGAACCAAGTCTTCTGCCTGGATCTCTATCCTTTTTAGGTCCGAATGAATTAGGGCAGGTCCCATTAATCATTCAGTTTCTTTTAATAGAAGTTGGATTGGATATGCTTCGGATGGCTGCCATTCATACACCTACATCATTAGCAACCGCATTAGGACTTGTGGCTGCCTTAATGATTGGACAAGTAGCAGTGGAGGTTGGGCTTTTTTCAAACGAGGTCATTTTGTATTTTTCCATTGCTGCAATCGGAACTTTTGCAACACCTAGTTATGAGCTTGGTTTAGCAAACAGACTTGTTCGTATTGCTTTATTAATTTCTACCGCTATCTTTAGAGTACCAGGATATATTTTTGGTGTAGCTTTATTTATTATCTTCCTTGCGAGAATGAAATCATTTGGGGTTCCATATCTATGGCCCTTCATTCCATTCAATTACCGTGCAATGAGAGATATTCTTGTCAGAACACCAATTCCTTTGAAAAATCGCCGTCCTCGTATTTTGAATCCTAATGATCCTGATAGATAATTTAGTTTTAGGCCTATCCTGCAAAGAATAAGAATGAGGCTGGGACAAAACTAAATAACTAATCTTTAAAGACGAACAA
>NZ_JVDT01000029.1 GCF_001076885.1 Bacillus sp. 522_BSPC | reverse complement strand
TGCACCTTCTTTTGCTGCATTTCGGGCTCAGAGAGGCGCTCTCTATTCCCTTCCAATTCTCTTTTTTTAAAAAAAGGGGGGGCAGACTGTCTCTATTTCTTTCCCACTCAAGAACAATAAACTTAATCATTCTTTCAATAATTATTCAAAATAACTCCAACGATTGTTTCCGATTAGCTTATAATGCTTTTCTAATATTTTCCGGATCCTTTTCTTCGAAGCAATGATTCTACACCAATTATATAATAGGGGTGTTGTTATTTTTTCATTGGGGAAAAGTATCTTAAGTTCTTCTACATTTCGTAATACCACCTTTTCGAATGCTTCTTCATGTCCACATTCTTTGCAAAGTACATTCGTTCCTGCTTCTGCTACTTCGAATGAGTTGCACACTTCGCAGAAAATCCCTTTCTTTAATTCTTTAAATTCATATGGAGGTAATTTTGAAAAAGGGGACTTATTAATATGCAACGATGTTAATTTTTCAGCTAGTTGCTTCTGAGATTTGTTTGTCTTTTGGGAATGATGATTTATTCTTTTTAAATATCGCTGGATTTGTGTTGGAAAAATAAAAGGTAACGTTAATGGTGCTTGATATAGGGTAAACTCAGGATTAATAAAAACAACAGAGGAAGTGATTGTTTTATTCTCCAAACCATGCTTTTGAAGTATTTGTTGAAATAGTGTTTCATTCCTTCTTATTTGATTTAATGGATTACTGATTTCCTTATGATTCATCGTATAGATGCGATCATTTTGATAGTAATAATCTCCTTCGTAATTCTTTATTTCAAAAAGATGAATTTCTTCTAATGTGATGATTGTGGAGTCAATCTGAAAAATGTTATTGTTCGTTTGGAGCAATAAATCATGGATGATATAGCCATTTTCTATAAGTTTTTCCGTGAAGCTATCAAACATTTTTTCTCCTTCAAAACCTTTTTGCAAATTAACTAAATATTGTTTTTCATTCGCACTAAGTTCCAACCGCTTATTCAAGGAATTTAAAACGAATATTTCTGGAGATACTGTACGAGGTTTGTAAAGCATAATAATTGGACTCATCCTTTTTTAGAGGCTATTCCGTAAGAACAGCCTCACCTTTTTTTATACTACAGCAACAATGATTCTTCCTGTTATTCCGCCTTCTAAAATAGTTGGCAGTTCATTAGGAAGTTGCTCTAAAGTTACTTCTTTGTATATAAAAGAAGTAAGAGCTTCTGGCTTTAAATCAGTTGCGATTCGCTCCCAGATTTTTTGTCTTTTCTCCATTGGACAATAAACGGAGTCGATTCCAAGGAGATTTACTCCTCGCAGGATAAATGGAAATACACTTGTCGGCAAAGCTCCTCCACCTGTTAAACCACTTACTGCAACTGATCCCCCGTAGGTTATTTTACTAAGAATAGCTGCCAATGATTCTCCACCGACAGGGTCAACTGCTCCAGCCCATAACTGCTTGTCCAATGCTTTTACCTTGCCGTTATACACGTCTTCTCTTCCGATGACACTTGCTGCTCCGATGCTTGTTAAATAGTCTTTTGCCTCTTTCTTTCCTGAACTTGCAACAACGTTAAAGCCTAATTTAGAAAGCATGGCAACACCGAAGCTACCTACACCACCAGTTGCACCTGTAACCAATACAGGTCCATTTTCTGGTTTCATCCCATTATCCAATAATCGTTGCACAGAAAGAGCTGCCGTGAATCCTGCTGTTCCGACAATCATCGCTTCTTTCAGGCTTAATCCTGTTGGCAGTGGTACGATCCAATCAGCTGGAATACGAGCATATTCACTATAACCACCAGAATGAGATACACCAATTTCATAGCTAGTCGCAATGACTTGATCTCCTTCTTTAAAACGGCTATCTTCTGAGGAAACGACAGTACCTGCCAAATCAATTCCTGGAATATGGGGATAGGAGCGGACAATTTTCCCATCAGGTGTACTAGCAAGTCCATCTTTATAATTCACTCCAGAATAATGAACCTTGATAACTACTTCACCAGAAGATAAATCTTCTAAAAAAACTTGCTTTGTTTCTACTGAAAAATTACCATCTTTATTATCAACTACGACTGCTTGAAAATTTTTTTCCATCATTATGTCACCTCGTACTCATAGTACCAATTTAAAAATTGCAGGTCAAAGCAAAGAAATTACCCTATTTCCACAGTAATAACGCACAATTCTCCCATTACACCAAATTATTTTGTACGCTTAACCGGATAAAGCTTTTGATAAAATCCAATGGCAAAATCAAAAAAGTACATAAGACCAAATCGTTCAGAGGAGAAACCAGTTCGATCATATGTTTTTCCATGGAGTCGATATACTATATCAGCTGTGTCAATAAATGGAACCTTTTCATTATGAGTAATGATTATTATTTTTGCTTTACTCCTTTGGATAGATTGGATCAACTCCCTATTTCCTTCTATAAACCTTCCAGAAGGACTTGTGATTATTGCAACAGAATGTTCGTCTAATTCTGCTACATCCTCCATTTGCTCTTGTATATCTGAAAAGGCATGAATAAACTTCCCATACTTTACTAAACGATATTGGAAGTCTTGGGCCATTGCTTGTGATAACTGGGTTCCAAAAAAAGAAACCTTCTTAGAACGATGAATAACGTCTAAAATTTTCCTCACATTCGCCACATCCATCCCTTTTTCCATTGTGTCAAGCCACTCTACCATTTTTTGATAAAACTGTTTTTGAAGTTCTGCGCCAACTTCATTCCCTTGTAATCCATGATCAATATATTCATCCACTGGATTTTCTAGCCTATCATTTTTTGCTATATCTTTAAATTCTTGAAAAGAGGCATAGCCAATTTTCTTGCAGAATCTCGTAATTGCGGCTGGCGAGGTATAGCAGGATTCTGCCAAAATGCTGATATTCATACTAGCAATATGATGCACATCTTTTAATAGAGCTAATGCAATGAAATAATTTGTATCTTTTGTTTTGTAATTATTAATAAAATCTAATAAACGAAAAATAATATCTTTCAATTTATACCACCATTATTCATTTAATTTATTTACCTTTACTTAAATAAGCTAATCTCTTTTTAGCTTAATCAAGAATCGATCCATTCTTTTTCTAAGTAGACTTCTTTTCTCTTCTTTCAGTTTTAAACCTGTAACTTGTGCAATTTTCTCTAAGACTTCCTCTACAGTTAAATCATCTGTCTCTACATGTTCTTTAAATAATGGTCTTTGTAGCTGCTGTAATCTAACTGCTGCTTGTTTGTATGCCCAAGAATTTTCTCCTTCTAATCTGCTCCGTAACCTTTTTTTAATGGTAGCTTTCGATGCCATAAGTGTAACATGCTTAACACGTATTTGATCCTTCCGTAATCGAGAGAGAATTTCGTGAAAGTATTCTTCATTTGTGATTGTCATCGGTACAATAATGATCCCTTCATAATTTATGGCGATTTGCTTTAATAAGGAATAGTTTGTTTCTCTCCAAATAGGAAAATCTTGAAAGTCTTCCTTTTGTAAGGACTTAGGGATATTTTTCATCAATACATATCCAAAGCTTTCTGGATCAAAAACAAATGCTTTTTCTACTCTTTTTTCTAACTCATAGGCTGTTGTCGTTTTTCCTGAACCAAATGTTCCATTAATCCAAATAATCATAGGACTCCCCCAAACAGAAAGATTCTTCTCTTTACTATAGCAAATTTCTCAAGCACTCTTCTTTCTTTATGAAATTTATAAGAATATCTACTTTTCGGTTCTCAAAAGTTGTATAATTTTTAGAATAATAGAATTTATTACTATTGGATTATTGTAAGGAGGAAAAAACATGCAAATTCAACCAGAGGATATCGTTAGAAGTGGTCCTAATCAATACATTTGTAAAGAAGGAATTCTAAAGGAATTAAGTAGTTTTCTGTCTCCTTTTCAATCTCCTACTATTATAACAGGCTATAAGTCTTTTCAAGCATTTTCACAATATGTTGATTCTATTCCTATTGATTGGCAAGTTATTCAGCATACAGGCTATAGTTCTCAACAAGCAGTAGATCAAATCTCTCAAACGTGTACAGGTACAGATGTAATTGTCGGCATTGGTGGTGGTCTTGTTTTAGATACGGCTAAAGCTATTGCAAATCAACTAAATATCGAAGTGGTATTAATTCCAACCGTTGCAGGAACCTGTGCTGCTAGTACTCCATTAAGTGTCATTTATTCGCCCGAAGGAGTGTTTGAACGAGTTGCTTATCATCGTCGTTCTAGTTATTTAACATTAATCGATCCTTCCTTTTTAATACATGCGCCAATTGATTATTTAAAAAGTGGTATTGGTGATACATTAACAAAGTGGTATGAAGCAGAAGCTATTATTCGCAATGCGAACGATGAAAGATCACAATCTTTATTTGTCCAAGCTGCTTTAAGCCAGTCTGTATTTATCCGCGATATTTTGCTAAAAGAAAGTATTGAAGCTGTTCAAAACAGTGAAGCAGGTAATGTTACACCAAGCTTTACTAAAACGATTGAAGCAGTCATCACTTTAGCAGGAACAGTAGGTGGATTTGGAGGAAGATATGGCAGAATGTCTGGAGCGCATGCCGTCCACAACGGACTAAGCTTTATTGAAGAAACACATACAATCCTTCATGGACAAAAGGTAGCATTTGGCATTTTAGTTCAGCTTGCTTTAGAAAATCGCCTAGACGAAATCGAAGCATTATTATCGTATTATCAAAAGCTTGGATTCCCTACCAATTTAGCCGAGTTAAATATTGTCGACAATCAACCAGAAGCCTTGCATAAAATTGCTGCACATGCTGTTAATCCAAAAGAATCTCTTCAGCTAATGGGTTCATATACGGTGGATGAAGTTATAGCAGCAATAAATGTACTTGAAAATCTCACTGCTATGAAACAAGTGTAAAAATTGTAAAGGAGATGAATCTAACATCGCATTAAAGCGATGTTGATCCATCTCCTTTTAGCTCTTTTAAAACAGCCATTACATCTAATTCTCCTAGTCCCTTTTCAAGTGCACGCTGGTAGGTTTTATTGGCAGATGCACCAACTGCCTGTAATTCCATTGTTTCACTTGCTAAGCGCAAATCTTTTGCCATATGCTTTAGCGCAAATGCAGCAGGAAATTCATTCTTTAATATGGACGGTGTTTTCATTTTCGAGATAGCGGTTCCGACCGCACTCTCATTAATAATGGTTAACATGTCCTCCTGCTTAATACCTTGTTTTTCTGCAAAAAGAACAGATTCAGCAATTCCCTGTACAGTAATCCCCAATAAAAGATTGATCGCTAATTTAGCATTACTGCCAGCTCCAGAATTTCCGAGATAAATAGATAGTTTACTCATCGGTTCAAATATCGATTTTACCTGTTCATACACTTCTTCCTCTCCGCCGACCAGAACTAGTAGTTTCCCATCCTTTGCTGGCTGAACACTTCCTGATACAGGAGCATCAAGATATTTCACACCATTTTCTAAAGCAGTGTTGTATATGAATTGAGATGTTTGCGGGGAAACAGTACTCATATCAATAAATACTTTACCTGCTTCTGCTTGCGATAAAATCCCGTTTTCAATATAAATGCTTTTCACCGCATTATCGTCAGATACCATCGTAAAAATGACATCACTTTGATTAACTAATTCTGTTAAAGAAGTCGCCTGTTTAGCACCTAGTTCAGCCAGTTCCTCTCCCTTATCTGGTGTACGATTATAAAATGTTAATTCATATCCAGCCTTTACTAAATTTAAAGCCATTGGAATTCCCATATTTCCTAATCCAATCCAACCAATTTTCACGCAAACATCCGTCCTTTCGTTCTCCTATTCATACACATTTTACCATATCGTATATAAAAATACGTATGGAAAGGAGAGGCGCTAGGTTAAAAATATAATGAAAGAGGGTTCTCCTCATATTTTCTTAGATTTTTATAACCTTCTAAACAATACATTATTCTCTAAATGAATATGATCAAATGTTAGGCTTTCTAATTCTTCCAATTTTAAATAGGTTAATCGGTAGGTATTGCATGCATTCACAGGAATGGAATAATCTTCTGTAGCTTGACGGATTTTTTTCAGTATATCTCCTGCCCCTTCATGCTCCTCTTCTAATATACTAATTTCTGCTCTTGCTTCTTCAAGAATATCAAGTGATTTATTTAAATCATATTCCATTATCTTTGGAAAAATTCGTTGCTCTTCTCCAAGCAAATGCTGCTCTAATTCATCTTTTAATAAGAAAAATTGGGTATATACTTCTTTCAAATGGGTGTCTCTTTCTCCATGCACACGGTATACTTTACTCACAAATGCAGATAACTCTTCTAGTAAATCCCTTGTTTGTGCATGATAATGGCTAATGATATGGTTTACTAAATCTGTTAACGGTATATTCATCCAATCCACTTCTTCTGTCGCTTGCATTTGCTCGTACATAATATTGAGCACTTTTATTAAATCCTTCTCTTCAAGCTGTAAGGACTTAATAACTTCGCCAATTGGACGGTTCCCTCCACAGCAAAAATCAATTTTATATTCTTTAAATAGCTTACTCGCAGCTGGAAACTTAATAATAATATCACCTGTTTTTGTATCCTCTGTAAAAATGGTATTCATTTTGACACTCTCCTTTTTTAGAATAGCTTCAGTATAGGAGAAAAAAGCAAAGCAAAATAGGATTGAAATCACATATCAATCCTTGTTATAATTTATTCAGATATTCACATTATTAATTGTGAAAAAATACACAAACTCTACTGAGGTGTTTATATGCAACCATATGCGAATGAGCCTTGTCCTAAACGTGTGCCAATTTTCCATTCTTTATCCGAACTAGAAATTCAAAAAATAACTGACGTTGTCCACCATAAAGTCTTTAAAAAAGGCGAAAGAATTATAGAGGAAGGGGAAAAATCAACTTCCCTCTATATTATTCATAGTGGAAAAATAAAATTATCTAAATTAACTGTTCAGGGGAAAGAACAAATTGTCCATTTATTAACAGTTGGTGATTTCTTTGGAGAACAAAATCTCTTTCATGACAATACGGTTATGAACTTGAGCGGCTATGCAGTAGAAGATACAAAGATATGCCTTTTAAAGAAACAAGATTTTGATCAAATTATGGCAAATAATCCTGACATCTCTTTCAAATTCCTAAAAACAATCACAAAGCGCTTAGCCCATACAGAGGACTTAGCGAGAACATTAGCGACAAAAGACCCTGAAGTTAGAATTGCTAATATGCTTCTAGAGTTTTGTGAAATTTTTGGGACAGAGAAACAAAATGCTATTCTGATTAATCTTCCCATTACAAGAGAAGAGATTTCTAGTTACGTAGGTTTAACAAGAGAAACAATTAGTCGAAAACTTGCAAAGTTTGCGGATAAAGGAATTCTTACGTTGATCGGAAATAAACAAATCCTTATTAAAAATAAAGGAAAGCTGCAAACGACGGGTGATCCCCTCCTCGATTTTTAACCAATCATTTTTCGTGGATCACTCTTTTTTCCTGTTATTTAGATTTGGTTTTATTACCATTTTGCGGAGTCTAAAATAGGAATTTACCTCTCCATATAAGCAAAAAAAAACGCTTAGATAATCTATCTAAACGTTTCTCCATTAAATCTTAAGCTGTATGTCTTCCGCGCAATGTCCAAATTTGATAAGCCATCATTAAAGATTTTAAAATAGTCAAGTATGTTAATGTTATCCAACCACCCATCAAATATGGATTAATTGCTTGTTGAACAGCCTCACTTGTTAGAAAATCACGATAAGAAAAACATATATAGCCGATTATTAAAATAGTTATTGTTCCAAGCAAGATTCCTTGGGCTAATTTGCTTCGCGTTTTTCCTGACTCGGCAGCATATTGATTTGCCCATCCGTCTTTCTTATTAGCAGATAGCTTTTGCAGCCACACCTGACTAAAAGTCATTAAATTTACCCATAAATAAACTTCGGGAGCAATCAATAGTGCCGCAAAAATGACATCTATTGTCCGATGCATCGGTGTTTTGATAGCAAGAACCGTATTAAGAATAGATGCCAGTACTATTGGTGTTAACCATATCCAGGACCAATAAAATTGATCTGTAGCTAATGCAACACTTAATAAAATGACAAAGAGGACACGTATTACTAAATCCGAAAATGACTTTAGTTGGTTTCGCCAAATTTTCCCCTTGTGTCGCGTCTGAATACTTAAATCTTTATTTGTAAGCAATTCAACCGTTCCGGAATTCCACTTATTTCGTTGTTCCCTAAAAGTATGGTACGAGCGCATTGCATCTACAAAGCAGCGGCCCTTTGGACTAACAAGCGTCTTCCATCCCGATTTTTGCAATTGCCAAGTAAGTAGCATATCTTCTACATCACTATCATTCTGCCATGGGCCATCTAATTTATTATGGTTTACTACTTCTTGCAATGCTTCTGGTCGAAATAAGGTTGCTTGACCTCCAAGTACATATGTGCTGCCACCATGATACTGAAGATCTAATAGCCAGCTTGCCATATCTTGTTTTTGCTGATGTGTCCACCATCTACTAATGGGACCACCGTACTCACCGCTAGCTATCTTTTCTTCATAATAGACATCATGTTTGCTTAATAAGCTCTTCTTTTTCGGCATACGCATTGTATATTTAGCCATAACTCCACCAATGTTGCGGCCACTCATCAACCCTTCCCATAGATATTTTAAACAGTTAGGGGCTAAACGACTATCTGCATCCATCCCAAGAATCGCTTTAATACTTTGTTTATATAATTCTTGCGATTCGGTTAATTGAATATTATAGAAATCCATAATATCCCCATACAATAATTTCCATCCGCTATTTAAAGCGCCAACCTTCCGAAGTTTATTTCCTTCCGTAATAATCACTTTTAGATTTAAGCCGAATTCTTCGCCTGCCTTTATTGCCTTTTCTTCCGTGCGATCTGTACAGTTATCTGCGATGACATAAACATCTAACTCTACGCCTTTTGGTAGCAATTGATCATTAATTCCGGCTAAACAATCTCTAATGGATTTTTCTTCGTTGTGAGCAGGAATTAGTGCTACAATTCTAGGTTTCATATAGGATTTTTTTATACCAGGCATGCTAAAAAACGATATACTACCTTTTTCCTCTTCTACTACTAATGACAATGAATCCACCAACTTTCATTTTTCTTCATAATGCTATGTTAGACTTCATCAGGTTGTCTTACTAAAAAACAAATCGTTCTTTAAAAAGAACAAGTGAACAAAAAAATAAAATAATAACTTTTGGATTCATCTCCACCATTTGTTCTTATTTAAGAACATTTTATCATTATAATTGCCTAAAAGTCAATCAAATCCTTTTACTTTTTCTTTTTCGTTCCTTTTATAGAACAACATCATTTCTGGATGACAGGAAAAACACTTCAAAATAATGAACACCTGTAGCTATTATTGGAACTCTTTCATTTTTGCTGTCCCCTTTATGTCAAAATAAAAGGCTAGCCATTGTTTTGACCAGCCTCCAACCATCATTCGACTATTTCGCTACCGTTCTATTTACTCTTACTATTGTTTTCCTAAACTTAAGACAGTTTCTAATAAAACATTTACACCCTTCTCACAATCCTCCCATGGCGTTAGTTCTTCCTCACAGTGACTTTTCCCCTTTATACTTGGTACAAAAATCATCGCTGTAGGTACCACACTTGCCATAAATTGAGCATCATGTCCCGCGCCACTTGCCATTGTCTTATAGGAGTAGCCTAAAGTTTTTACGGACTCTTCTATTTGTTCCAAAATCCTTTCATCAAACCAGACGGTATTTCTATCCCATAGTTTTATGGCCGTCAAGCTACAATCTTCTAGTTCAACAGAAGTATCTAAATCTTGCAAAACACTTTCCACTTGTTTCATAATAAGTGGATCCTTATGCCGCGCCTCTACTGTAAAAATCACCTTATTGGGAATAACAGTATGAATATTAGGATATGTATTCATTCTGCCTATCGTAAAAACTAATTCACTATCTAATTTTCCAAGCTGCTTTCTTATTTCCGCTATTATATCATTAGCAGCAAAAAGCGCATCTTTTCTCATTGACATTGGCGTCGTTCCAGCATGATTCGATTCGCCACTTACTGTTATTTCATAACACACCATTCCAACAACACATTCAACAACGCCAATTGTTAGATTCTCTGCTTCAAGAACTGGTCCTTGCTCAATATGCATTTCTAGTAATGCTGTGGCCTTTGTTAATCGGTTTTTCTTATCCCCATCATAGCCGATTGCTTTTAATGCCTGTTCAAAAGTAATGCCATTTTCATCTTTTTTTCTCATCATTATTTCTTTTTCAAATTTTCCTGTTATAACACCTGAAGCCATCATGGAAGGTTCGAACCTTGCTCCTTCTTCATTTGTGAAATTAACAAGCATTAACGGAATCCTTGGTTTAATGCTGCTGTCTACAATCGTTCTAATGACCTCAAGTCCTGCTGCAACACCAAATACTCCATCAAATCGGCCCCCTTTTTTCACAGAATCCAAATGAGATCCCATTACAATTGGTGGATGCTCTGTTTCCCCCTCCAAAAGGGCATACATATTTCCCATATCATCAATACTTACGATCATCCCCAGTTCTTCACAGCAGCTGCGAAAATAATTTCTAGCCTCCTCATCTTCTTTTGACAAGGCAAGTCTCGTAACGCCATTATTTTCTGTCCTACCAAAGTCTGCAAATTTTTCTAATGAAGCTTTTAAGCGATCACCATTTATTAATACTTTTTGGCCCTCCATCCTTGATTCACTCCCTTTTTTAACTTTTTGAAGCGTGATGCATTTTTAATTGCTCTAGTAAAAGCACAGAAAAGTATTTTCTTCCGTTAGCCGTATGGATTCGTAGTGTTTGCTGTTCTACTAGTCGATTAGTTCTATCCTGTTTTTCTAGTTGAACCATCGCACCATTTAAATCTTCTAATATACTTTTTATTCGATAGCCGTCCGAAATTAAATAATCTATTTGGTCACGCTCATGTAAGAATTTCTGATAATCGGACATCTAACTCCTCCTTTTTAAAAAGTCTTTCTTCACGGGATTCAACATGATTATTTATTCAAGATAAATCTACTTCAAGCAGGGGAGCTTCCCATTCACTTACTGTCGCTGTTTAAATATTTCCAATTACATTCTAGTAACTAAACTCTTTCCACCATTGCATCCTCTATTTCTGTAGCTTCCTCTTCTGCTCCATCAATATACCAGTCATGACTTACCGTGATACCTAAATATTTTTCATCACAAGGATCCTCTATTTCTGCTTGTGGATATTTTTTAAACCACCAATATTTTGCCAATACATAATAAAGCCCTGATCCTACAACAAAACCAACGATGGAAGAATAAGAAGAAAGAAGATTTGCCAGCACTCCACCAACAATCCAAGCGATGAATCCAGCAAGATTTATTCCTTTCATATATCGAAATTGTCCATCTGGTTCATATAAATCGATGACATTTACCCTTCTTTTTCTTAAAAGATAGTAATCTGCAAACAAGATTCCTACAATGGATGTTAAAATTCCGCCGATAACAAGCAGGGCACTATTTAATACTTCAAATAAACTCCATGGCTGTGCAATGACACCAATAATTCCTGCAATCACCACGCCTACCCAAAAAGGCATCTTTGGTCCACCTACATTTGAAAAAATAGTGGCTGCTGGTATAACGTTAGCAGATGTATTTGTAGACCACTGTGCAAGAACAATCATTAATAATAAGATTCCTAATGCGAAACCACTTGCAGCTTCTTGCAAAGCAACGACAGGATCTGCGTTAGAAACAGCCATATAGGATACTGCACCAATGATAATCATAAATGTATTCACAATCGGCATTACAACAATGCTTCCTAGTAGCTGTGTTTTATTTCTTTTAAACCAATTTCTTTCTTCTTTTGGTGCTTTAAAAAAACGAGAGAGAGAAGGCATATCGGCAGCTAATGTTGCCCAAAATCCCATATTGCTCATGACAATGACCATAAATGCTGTAAAAGCAGCTCCCCCTGTTACAGGGCTTTCCACCCAAGTCCACACATCCTTTCCATCTGCAATGGCTTTATCAGATAAAGAGACATACATCCAGCATGAGATGAGGATAATAATAGGTGCCGCCAAATCAGCAAATCGTTCAATTGATTTAATCCCTAATGAAGTATTTAATAATTGCAATGCAGCAAAGAGAAAAAAGCATACTAGCCAATTGTCAAAGCCAAATAATAAATTTAATATGGCATTAATGGCAGTCGATCCAAAATACGTGTTAATTCCAAACCAGCAAGCGGCAGTAACCCCCCTTACAATAGAAGGAATATGTGTCCCAATCGTTCCAAATGGAGCCCTCATATAAACAGGAAACGATAGGCCATGCTCCACCCCTATATCGCCAATAATCGTCATAAGAATTCCTATAGCTACTGAACCGATGATTGTTGCTAAGATAACCATACCTAAAGGAAGGTTTATAATCCCTCCCCCGCCAATGGCAAATGCCGCCAGTACAATTGCCATCCCTACCCAAATAACCGCAAAACCAAATGGTCCAATACTTCGTTTTTCGTGACTAATCGGCAATAAATCAGGAGATTTTAAATAATTACTTTTTTGGGACATATAAAACACCTTCCTTTTATTTATTCAGAATATTAAGAATTCAAAAATCATACATTACTACTTCATTGTTAGTGATTTGCTTTTTGCAGATAATGCTTCTCCATACTTTGCACGTTTTAAATACTGACCTTTACCTGCTGTCCCTACAAATACTTTATTTTTAATCACATATTCTCCTCTTGAAAATACCGTAACTGGCTCTCCTATAATCTCCATGCCTTCAAACGGATTATAATCAACAGCCATATGATGTGTTTCAGCGGAAATTATTCTTTCTGTCTCTGGATCAAAAAGAACGATATCAGCATCTGCACCAATAGCAATCGTTCCTTTTTTCGGATATAGACCAAATAACTTGGCAGCACGAGTGGAAGTTATCTCTACAAATTGATTTAAGGTAATTCTTCCTTTTTTTACACCTTCAGAAAATAAAATACTCATTCTATCTTCAATAATTGGTCCACCATTCGGTATCTTTGAAAAATCGCCTCTCCCTAAATCTTTCTGTCCTTTAAAATCAAATGAACATTGATCTGATCCTAATGTTTGCAGTTGACCAGTTTTCAATGCATTCCATAATACATCTTGATTCCAAGCTTCTCTTAAAGGCGGAGACCATACATACTTCGCTCCTTCAAAATTAGGCTTTTCCAAATAGGATTGATCTAATACCAAATATTGAGGACATGTTTCTCCCCAAATATCTACTCCTTTTTTCCTAGCCTCCTCTAATTGTTTCACTGCTTCTGCACAGGAAACATGGACAACATAAAGTTGTGAATTGGCTAGCTGTGTTAATGTTGCAGCTCTACCTGTTGCTTCTCCTTCTGCTTCTGGTGGTCTTGTTAATGCATGATAAATGGGGTCAGTATTTCCTTCTTCCAATGCCTTTTTTACCAAATAATCAATTACATCCCCATTTTCTGCATGAACCATAACTAGTGCGCCTAATTCCTTTGCTGCTATTAACGTCTTAAATAATGTCTCGTCGTCCGCTTGAAATTGATTTTTATATGCCATAAATACTTTTAAGGAAGTGATGCCTTCCTCTGTGATCATTTCCTGTAGTTCCTCTAGCACCAGATCTGTTACTTCTACTATTTGCAAATGAAATCCATAATCAATCACTGCCTTATCTTTAGCTTTGGCATGCCAAGTTTCGATTGCGCTTTTTAAGCTTTTTCCTTTCGTCGTTAAACAAAAATCAATAATAGAAGTCGTCCCTCCAAACGCAGCAGCCATTGTTCCTGTTTCAAAATCATCTTTCGTCATTGTCCCCCCAAACGGCATATCTAAATGCGTATGCGGATCAATGCCTCCTGGAAAAACATACATTCCTTTTGCATCAATGATTTCAGCCTGAAGATCTATTATGTTCTCGGCAATTTGGGTAATTACTCCATTTTCCATTGCAATATCTGCATTATACGTATCAGTTGCTGTTACAATACAACCATTTTTAATAATTTTTTTCATGGTCATTCCTCCATTTACTTTTTAGGTCTGAACATTATCTTTTTCAGCTGAAAAAATTTACTTATTTCCTATTCCTAATGCAGTAGGAAATGCTCCAATTACGGCTTGTCGTTCATTCCATGTCATCGCAGGCATAGAATGAGCAACTTCTATCATTTCAATGGCTCCATCCACTGGACATACAATGGAACAGAGATTGCATCCTACACAATCCTCCTCTCTTACCTTTAAATAGCTTTTTCCATTACTATCCTTTAGCATGTCAATACATTGATGACTTGTATCTTCACAAGCAATATGACATTTATTGCAATTGATGCAAACGTCATTATTGATTTGTGCTACAATTTGGTAATTTAAATCGAGGTCTCCCCAGTCCGAATATTTCGGTACAGATTTCCCTACTAATTCCATAACAGATGAAAGATTTTTATCATCTAAATAATTATTCAACCCATCTATCATATCTTCGACGATTCGAAAACCATGGTGCATAGCAGCTGTACAGATTTGCACATTTGTTGCTCCCATTAGCATAAATTCCACAGCATTTTGCCAATTGGAGATGCCGCCAATTCCTGAAATAGGAACATTAATTAATGGATTTCTAGCACATTCTCCTACCATATGCAATGCGATTGGCTTGACTGCTGGTCCACAATAGCCACCATGGGCCCCTTTTCCAGCAACATGAGGAATCGTATCCCAAGTATCAATATCTACCCCTGCTAAACTATTAATTGTATTTATCATACTAATGGAATCTGCTCCTCCATTCACTGCTGCTTCTGCAGTTGCAGTTATATCCGTTATATTAGGGGTTAATTTTACAATTACAGGTGTCTGTGCTACTTCCTTCACCCAATATGTCTGCTTTTCAACCAACTCTGGAACTTGCCCAGATGCAGCCCCCATTCCTCTTTCTGCCATTCCGTGTGGACAGCCAAAATTAAGTTCTAATCCATCAACACCTACTGCCTCTACTTTTTTAACAATTTCATGCCATTTTTCCTGCTTTGGTTCCACCATTAAAGAAGCAACTATGGCATGATTGGGAAATCTTTTCTTTGTTTCATATATTTCTTTTAAATTTACATCTAATGGTCTGTCGGTAATTAATTCAATATTATTAAAACCCGCAACCCTTTGCCCATTAAAGCTTACAGCTGCAAACCTTGAGGATACATTTAAAATCGGATCTCCTAGTGTCTTCCACACAGCACCTCCCCAACCCGCTTCAAAGGCGCGTTGCACTTGATAACCAGAATTTGTTGGCGGAGCAGAAGCTAGCCAAAACGGGTTTGGTGATTTAATACCTGCTAAATCAACACGTAAGTCTGCCATGCTATTCCTCCTTTGTTATGCGGTTTCCATCTTTTTCGAAAGAAAAGATTGATGAATACGATAGGCACTTTCCTTCCCTTGCTGTGCCGCTGATACAACCATAGCCTCACCTTGCCCTTTTCCAAATATAACATCACCACATGCGAATACTTTACTATTACTAGTTTGATAGGTTGCAGAGTGAATGTTGACAATTCCTTGATCATGCTCTAATCCGAATTCCTCGATTAAATCTATATATCTAGATTGCCCAATTGCCTTAATTACAGCATCTACTTCCAATATAAATTCTGAGTTTTCTTGTTCAATAGGTCTTCTTCGACCATCTGCATCTGGTTCTCCAAGCATCATTTTGACACATTCTAAGCCAATAACTTCTCCCTTTTCATTCCCAATAATTTTTTTCGGAGCAGTTAGCCATCTGAATTCAATGCCATCCTGTTTTGCAAATTCGTACTCAAAATCATATGCAGACATTTCGGCTTCTGTACGCCGATATACTATTTTGACATTCTCGGCGCCTAAGCGAATGGAACAAGTTGCCGCATCTATCGCTGTATTTCCAGCGCCAATTACCGCAACCCTTTTTCCAATTAAATCTGTCGATAATGGCTTTGTCTTTGTTTCTTTTACAAACTCAATCGCATCATAAACGCCAGTTAATGCTTCACCTGGAATACCTATATTAGGTACATTAGCCATTCCAATCGCAAGCAATACCGAATCATAGTTTTCAAGAATCTCTTGTACAGAAATATCCTCTCCAACCCTTGTATTCGTCCGGATTTCAACTTCTAAATCTCTTACTTGTTCTACTTCCCAATAAGAAACTTCTTTTGGGAGGCGGAAGGAAACAATTCCATATGTATTTAAACCTCCCGCATTACTTTCCGCTTCAAAAATAGTGACATTATACCCGAGTAGCGCCAGTTCTCTTGCTGCTGAAAGTCCTGCTGGACCACCGCCTACAATTGCGATGCTTTTATTTATTGGAGGGACATTTCGCTTAAATAGTACCTGGTTGTTATACCTCGCCCAATCCGTTGCATATCGCTGAAGGTTTCCAATCATAATTGGTTTTGTTGAATTGTTCAGCACACAAGCTCCCTCACACAATTCTTCTGTTGGACAGACTCTAGAACAACTTGCCCCGACAGGATTTGCTGACATAATTGTCTTCGCAGATCCCTTCAAGTTTCCTGAAGCAATTTTTTTAATAAAACTAGGGATATCAATACCAGTTGGACAAGCCGTTATACAAGGCGCATCATAACAATATAGACAACGATTTGCTTCTTCTAATGCCTCCTGATTGGAAAGTGCTTCTTCTACTTCAGAGAAATTAGCCAATAACTGTTCATAAGAAAGCGTAGCATTAGATTTTCTCATAATCGACCTCCTTTAAATTGGTTATTAAATTGCGATTAAGAAAAATTAATAGGCTGTTTATACAACAAACTCTTTAATTAGTATTAAATAAATCACAGCCTATTGGACATGAAAAAAATTCTCTACCGTGTCGGAGTCTTGTATGGAATTAAATCTGTTTAAGTAAGTGTTGTTGTAGAATAAGTAGAATAGTTGTTTTAATGTTAAACGACGAAGAAGAAGTTACGATTGATGATGTTAGTTTTCATAACATTTATAGGATAAGATTTCCCTATTATAAGCTGATTGACATATTTAGTAAATGGATTTTATAGAAAATTAACAATATCCTACTATTTTCTTAAAATTGTTGCTAAACATGTTAGATTTTCTTTCGTAATTAATATTCTTGGTACTTCGATTTTTATCTAAGAAAGAACTTTCTGAGTCGATTGATTATTTTGTAGCACTTTCATTAAGACAGAAATAATAAAGTTTAGGTCATCTTCTGTAGATGATAATGGCGGGCTAAGTGTTAAAATATTATTGTATCCATCAACTGTGTCCCCATTTTTCCCTATTATAAGTCCTTCTTTTTTACATTCTGCAACAATCTTAGCCATATATTTAGATGATACAGGCACCTTTGTAAATTTATCTTCGACTAGCTCTATACCCAAAACTAGTCCTAATCCTCTTATATCTCCCACATTTGGATGACTATGTAAGCCATTTTTTAGATGTTCTAAAAGATATATCCCACTCTGAGCAGATTTTTCTACTAAATTTTCCTTTTCTAATATTTCGAGATTTTTTAAGGCAACAGCACAAGAAGATGGATTCCCACCAAAGGTATTGATATGGCGAAAATGGACATTTTCTTCTGTTCCTTTAAACTTCTCAAAAATTTCTTTTTTAACAGCTGTTACAGATAAAGGTAAATAAGCACTTGTTAACCCTTTAGCCATCGTTACAATATCTGGTTTGATATTAAAATGTTGGTGACCAAATTTCTTGCCAGTTCTTCCAAAGCCACAAATTACTTCATCCATAATAAGTAAGATTCCATATTTTTTACAAAGCTCCTGTACCTTTTCTAGATAAGAAGGATGCGGAATTAATACTCCTCCTCCCGTTATCAACGGCTCCATAATAACCCCTGCAATTGTCTCCTTTTGCTCCCAAATTATTTTTCTCTCCAATTCTTCCATCAACATAGAATGAAATGCCTCTATTGACATATTGTCGGGTCTCCGATAGGAATCTGGAGGTGAGATGTGAAGAAATCCACTTGCAAGGGGCTCATATTTATATTTTCGAAGTGCCTGTCCCGTTGCCGATAAGGCTCCCATTGAACTTCCATGATAGGCACGGTGTCTTGAAATGAATTTAAATCGACCATGCTCTCCATTTTGCTGATGATACTGACGAATTAATTTAAAGGCGACCTCATTCGCGTCTGAACCGCTATTTGAATAGAAAATCATATATTCTCCTTCTAGCCATTCATTAATTTTCTCTGCAAGCTTTATAGCCGGAATATGGCTTTGGGTTAAGGGCATATAGCATAATTCTTTCATTTGTTCATATGCTGCTTTTGCCAATTCCTCTCTTCCATATCCGATATTGACACACCAGAGTCCAGACATTCCATCTAGGTAGCGATTCCCATCATAATCGATAATCCATGATCCCTCCCCCTTAACAGCAATCATTGCTGGGTTTTCTTCAACATATGGAGAGATATGATGCCAAACATTACTTTGATCCCGTTCAATTAATGAATCTGTCTTTGTTTTTTCCATGGAACCACTCCTTAAAAACAGGTTAAGCATTCGTACTTTTTTAATTGCCATAAAAGAAAGGACAATTAATTGACGATGCTTGTTAACTAAGATACTATATAATTTACAGATTATTCTCACTATTTTCATTTTACATGGTGTCAAATGTTTTAATATTTTATTTTACATTTAGGAGGGTGCTCAAAATGGTTCTTGGCAAATTAACGGTTGAAGAAGCATTAAAACGACATACGTTTCAGCACGCGAAAGTATTGACAGGTGTAAATGGATTAAATAGAGTAATTAATTGGTGTCATATATTAGAAGTGAAGGATATCGATTTATTTATCAATGGAGGAGAATTAATTTTAACTACTGGCATCGGATTATTAGATTCTGATAATCAAAGAAACTATGTAGAAACATTGATAAAAAAGCAAACAGCTGGATTATGTATTGAATTAGGCTCTTTTATGCATGAAATTCCTAGGAACCTTTTATCTTTAGCAGAACAACAAAATTATCCAATCATAATTTTTGAGAAAACGGTGAGATTCATTGATATAACCCAAGATATTCATTCCCTGTTGATTAATCGACATCATCAAAATATGTTGGATCTTGACCGCTTATCTCAGAATTTTAATAAGCTTTCGTTGCAACCTAACGGAATACTAAAAATCCTTCAGGAGCTATCTCTATATTTCCAAAGTCCATGCTTTTTCATTACAAGTAATGAAAAATACTACTACCCTACTAATCAAGGGGAAACGGAAGCTGCCATTAGAGAATTAATAAATAACCATTCAAATGAACCAAAAACATTATCAACATTTTGTTTAAATAACAAATCATTTAGCGTGAATGCAGTGCAAGTATTCGAACAAGTTTGGGGCTATCTATTAATAGAAACTAGCAAATTCCCTTCCTCTGAGCTTACTGCTCTTATGTTAGATCGAGCATCAATTGCACTTTCTCATATTCTCCTTCGCAATCGAACGATAGAAGAACGAAAGCAAAGCGACGAGGCAGAGCTGATTCATTCACTCCTTAACATGGAAAACTTGGAAAGTAACCAGCTAAAGAACATTTTACCAATGTATTGTTTTTCCCATTCTTTCCGACTTATTTGCTGGCCACTACTTGAAGATGAACAAGTTAATTCCAGTAAAGGGGAAGAATTTAAACTCTATCTCTTAACATTATTACGCCCTTTTTTCAACAAATTAGGATTTCATCCCATCATCTCCTTCCGACACCAAGAATTAATAGTAATGATATATATGAATCTCTCCAAAGAAAAAAAAGTAAATTGGCAACAAATCACTGATAAAATATCAAAACTTACTGAGACTTATTTTCCTGCACAAACATTTTTTGGTATCAGTTCCATTCATCAAGAACCAATTAAAGCAAGAACTGCCTATGAAGAAGCAAAGCAAATCATCCTCTTAAAACAGAAAAAATTAATTGATTCCCATACTTATGAGCAAATAGGAATCTACCATTTAGTTCTTCCATTATTAAAAACGAATATTATTAAAGCGTATATCGACGTTCATCTAGGAAAAGTGATCGATTATGATCGAGTGAATAATAGCGAACTCCTTAAAACGCTTACTATCTATTTAGACTGTAACGGCAATAAAAAAGAAGCTTCTGAGCGCTTATTTATCGTACGACAGACCCTTTATCACCGCATAGAGAAGCTTGAAGGAATTCTCGGCCCCGACTTTATGCATTCGTCTAATCGATTAGCAATTGAAGTTGCCATAAAGGCCTTTTCCTTAGAAGAAGACGAGATGTACGTTAAAGATCAACTAATTGCTGATGCAAAATAATTCGACTTCTACTATGCTTCGATTTTGTTATTTCATATTTTGGGTGGGGACCTATTTTGCGTGGGGAAGAAGCAAGTTAGGTTGTTACTTTTATGGTAAGGCGAATATTATTTAGGTAGCCGTCCTGATTGGAGAGAAGAATGGTACATTCCGCTGTTTGTCTCCTATTCAATGGGGAATTCTGGCTTTTATGTTTAAGGCAACGCCGGTTTCCCCTTATTTTTTATGAATTTCGGCTTTCGTTTTTGGGATAAACGCCACTTTTCTGCTGTTGCCTCTGCTTTTTGGTTTTCATCTTCCGGATGAACACCACTTTTTCTCTGTTGCCTGCACTTTTTGGTTTTCATCTTCCCTATGAACACCACTTTCCCTCAAGCATCTGCTTCTTTTGGTTTTCATTATTATTTATTCATCAACAGAATAGGGAGGTGAACATTTTTATATTCACCTCCCTTTCTATTATTATTAATTACACTGAAAAGAACGAATGCGGTTAGTATCTGTGCCGTAATAAGACCAATGATTCATTCGCCAACGATATCCTGCAATGGAATGTCGTCCAACAAAAGTTGGATAGAACCAAAATCCTCGACCATTCTCTAGCCAAACATAAGTAAAACGGAACAGACAAGGTCTCATTGAACCAGAATCGACTGCAAAAGTACTTACAGACGACTGATTTAATTGTGGTGTAAAGGATGGTGGCGGTGTTGTTGGTGGTCCGTGATCTGCTCCACCCCCAATATTTGGAGCATCCGGATGAGCAGGATGTCCTCCTGGACCTGCTGGTGGCATTTCACCTCCAGGAAATGGCGGCAAAACGCCTCCTCCGATTGGAGGTATATGTGGAACAGTCCCTCCACCAATCGGCGGGAAGATTATTCTATTTTGTTGTGGAGATACTTGTTGAACATAGTAAGGATAATAAGGCTGAAAATACATCATTTTTCCCCTTTCTTTTTTGATGTATTAATCTATGCAATTCACCCAGTCAAGGTGCAAGGTTATAGTAACCTCCACCCTTAAGAGAAAACGACTAAGCTATTGCTTTACCTCATAATTTGCTTTCCATTTTTTACGAAAAACAAGACCCGAAATCCATAATATACCAATTAATCCAACCACCGTTCCAATGCTCAAATATACCCATGGACCTTCTATAAAATGCATTGCTCGATGATGATCCTTTACTAGCCAATAGCAAGAGCCACTTAAAATAAGACCTACAGGAATAATAACTGGACGGTAATCTTTTAATCCCAATAGCTTTTGAACAGCTATGGATGAGCAGAGAAATGCCATAATAATTTGAGTTAAAATCGATAACGCAAAAAATGCAATCATAATCATTTCATAACGATGGATAAAAAGACCAATTTCCGCACTCCTTGCCATTTGCATACAGGAAACAATATACTGGGCTGCGACGTCTGCTGTAAGCACTCCTGTTTCGAGAATTGGCCACATAACGATGATTATTCCACCATAAAAAATACCTGCTGTGGAAGATTTTATCCATGTCTCTTTGTCCCTTACTAAAGGAAGAATCATACAAATCATCATGGCAGCCATCGCATAATCTGTATTATGATGACGGCTCGCCCAAACCGTTTCTTTAAATCCTGATTGAAAAACTGGCTGAAGCTCTCTTATATCAAAATTACTAAGAGATCCAAGCATTAGCAAGATGTTCAAAGCAATTATAGAGAATACTCCAATCAATGCCATTCTTGCAACCACTTCAATTCCAAAATGAATAGCATAAATACCGATTAAGAAGGCAGCTAAAACAAATAATAAGGTGGGAGCCTCTGGCAAGAAATAATCTTTTAAATGATAAACAAATGTTGCCATAATACTCCCATATGCGCCCACAAAAAATACAAACACAGAAATAGCGACAAGTTTCCCGGGAAATTTCCCTAAAATGCGGTGAAATTGATCAATTAAATCTCCTTCAGGTATACGTTTCATTACTATAACGATTAGAGCAATTAGAAGAACTCCCTGAAAAGTGGAGAAGAAAGTTGATATCCAAATATCTCCTTTCACTTCACGTGCCATTATTCCTTGTGTCATGCCAATGGATTTTGCATAAAGCATATTGATAATTAATGCCATTAGCATACCATTGGATATCTGCACCTTCATTATTCTCCCTCCCTTTCTTTCCCAGATATTGTAGGCTGGAATAATAATGAACCACTTTCTACATTTGCTTGAATGCTAAGAGTTATCTCTGCATTTGCAAATGTATCTGCCCAATCCTTTTTCATCTTCTTCCACTCATATGGGTATTTATTTTGAAATACTTTTCCTAATTCTAATACATCGGATTGATATTCCTTTTGGATTTTCTCAATAGACTTATTGATGTCATCATTTAATTTAGCTTCTACAGACTTTTCTAATTGTTTTACAGCTTCTTTATCACTAATAGAGAATGGACAGCCTGCTTCTACTACAGTGACAGTAGCATCTAGCTTAGCATTGAAACTAACTTTATCATTTTTATAAGTTGGTTCCACATCAAACTTTTGCTTATTTAACTCGACACTAATCTCATTCTTTGGTTCTTTAGGACAATCAATAACTACTACTTCTGAATCAATCTTGTCTCTAAAAAGAATAATTCCTTGCAATTCATCTGCTTGTAATATCCCTACCAATTTATCGTTTTTAAAAACACCTGCTCCAGATAACTCAACTTGGTTCACTTTTGCGCCTTCCTCTGGTTTAAGACTATCAATTTTTCTTTCTTCAAGGGTTAGCCTTGCAAGTATGGGCTCTGTAGACTCACTTAAATATGCTGCTAGCAAGTCTTTTATTTCCGTATGGGGTGCAAGGGTTGAAATATTGGCATATCGAAATAATTTACTTAATGCTTCTCCAGGAACTACTTCTAAACTTGTTATTGTAGATGTAATTTCACTTGCTTTATCTGGGGTAAGGGCAACCAATGTTCTCATTCGAAGTTCTGGGTTTCTTGTAAAAAAATCAATAATATCTCCGATGCCTTCTTTTGCTACTTCTTCATTTATTACTATAATAAAATTATGTGCCCAAAATACTCTTCGCGACGAAATGCCAGTCAAATTTCGAATCGCTTCAAAAATAGTCTCTCCCTCTGCTTCAACATTCCATGATGTTTCTCCTGATTGACCTATAGGAGCACCAGTCTGTCCCCTGGCGTCTCCCGGTCTAGAAACTTGTGCCGTAACCTTTACCATTCCATCCTTTGACCCCTTATCAATCCCAACTGCCATTACTAGGACAAGATCATTGATTTCTCTTTTGCCAGCACAACCAGTCAATAATAATGAACTAAAAATAATGAAAATAAAAAACTTAGCTAGCTTCATTCCTTTCTTTTCTCTCCTTTATTATCCCCGGTTTTCTTTTTCCATCTTCTTAAGCCTGTTATATCGCTATTATCTCTGCTTTCCATATTTGATTTAGTCTCTTGTTTTTGATTTTCTTCCCCTCCTGATTCTGATTGATTGTCCTTATTCTTCTCTATTGGATCCTTCACTTTATTTGGTGGTTTTGGCTTCTGATGGCTACCTAATTTTATCGTGTCACCATCTGCAAGCTGAGGTCTTTTTTTCATCCCCCACCAAGGAAAGCGAATAAGTGTATCCTTCTGATCATTTGGTTGAAAAGGAGTTGCTGGGGCTAAATAAGATTCCCCAAAAGAACGAATACTCAGCGCATGAATTGCCAATAAAGTAAACATAACCGAAAAGCCAAGTAATCCTAGCGTTCCTGATGCAATTAATAAAGGAAAGCGAATTAACCGTATGGAGTAAGAGGCAGAATAATTTGGTATTGCAAAAGACGATATCCCAGTGACCGCTACTACAATAACCATAAAAGGGGAAACAATCCCTGCCTGAACAGCTGCCTGTCCAATAACAAGAGAGCCCACAATACTAACAGCCTGCCCAACCGGCTTTGGCATCCGGAGCCCCGCTTCCCTCATTAATTCGAAGGTAATCTCCATTAATAGCGCCTCTAAAAGGACGGGAAATGGTACTATTTCTCTCCCAGATGCAATGGTTAATGCTAATGGAGTAGGAATCATCTCCTGATGGAAACTGACTAGCATGACATAAATTGAAGTAAGCGTGAGACTAATAATAAAGGCAATATAGCGAATGATTCGAAAAAAACTCCCTGCCATAAATCCCATATAATAGTCATCACTCGCCTGCAAGAACTGCCAAAAATATGTAGGAACTACTAAAACAAACGGTGTATTATCGACAAAAATAGCTACTCGTCCCTCTAACAAAGCTGAAGCCACTTTATCTGGTCTTTCTGTACTCATTATGGTAGTAAACGGGGAAAAAGGAGAATCAGCGATCATTTCTTCTATATATCCACTTTCCAGAATTCCATCAATCTGAATTCGATTTAATCGCTTCTTTACCTCATCTACTAATCCTTTTTTTACTACTCCGTTAATGTATGCAATATTTACATCTGTTCTTGTCCGTAAACCAATACTCATTGTTTCTAACCTTAGCTCTGGATCACGGATTCTTCTTCTAACTAGCGCAGTATTAGTACGTATACTTTCGGTGAAGCCATCTCTTGATCCGCGGACAACCTGCTCTGTTTGCGGCTCATCCACACTTCTTGTGTCCCATCCTTTTGTTTGGATATGAAAAGCCTTTTGGCACCCATCTACAAAAAGAATACTATCACCAGAAAGGATTGCTATAAGGGCCTTTTCCACTTCTTCAATCAAGGAAAAAGAAGTATTCATTAAAACATGTTGTTCAATCAAAGTTTGAAAATCGGAAATTAATAATTGATTTCTTTTAATAAATTCATTTCCTTCAAACATCATCGCATCTATTACTTTTTCCACATGCTCTACACTAGCGAGACCGTCAATATAAAAAAGAACGGAGGAAACTTGTCTATTCCCTAGAAAGAAAATATTCCTTTTAACAAGGTCGATACTATCTCCTAATTCCCTTCTAATTATCGCTATATTTTTTTCTAATTCCGCTGTGAACCTTTTGTCTTTGCTTGTTGTCTCCATATCGTCCACCCTTACTATTTACTATTATTCTTCCTAACCAAGTGAAGGAATTTCTATTCGCTGAACAAGAAAATGTATAAAAGGTTTTTTTTTCGTATAAACAAGTGACAAGAAACATATTTAAAGGCGGAGATATTTTGAATTTTTACCATACATGGCTATATAAAAATGTTATAAATACAGAATGGCTTTTGTGGATGATTGTTATTTTTGTTCTAACATTTAATATTTTGTCCCCCATCATTATATGGTGCTTAATGAATGGAAAATCCATCTTAAAATGGGGAAAAGGAAAGAAAAAAAAGAAAAATTCGAAAGAGGAGAAGAAGTTCTAATTCTTTTATTCTATTTGAGATAATTTCCAAAAGAAGAGTGTTCTCCTATATCATTCACCTCTAATCCCTTTTTTATTAATTATTTTTACTGTTAACTAATATATGTAGGTCTTTAGATACTGGCATAATGGACTACTTTGTACTAGTCTAAGAATATAATTTAACTAATCGACGAAAGGGCAAAATCATTGAAAAATGATGACGCAAAGCTATAGGGGCTTCAGGGTATAAAGGTAGACGGAATAATTTCCAATCATTCCATACTCTTGCCAGCCAGTTACCGAATATACCTTCGACGATTCAGATGAAGGGGACTAGAAAATTGAGACAGGAAAATAACGATGAATTAATAATAAAACGAGCAAGAATTGTGAAGGAACAAATTGATTCTATTGAAACTGGCCATATAGGAAGAGGCTTATTTTTCGGCATGCTCATAAGCACTCCATTATGGATTTCTTTTTTTTGATGGCTTCGTATTTTCCTTTTTTTATTGGAGAAGTAAAACCTAACCAACATGAAAATATTTTACTTATACGGAATAAGGGCATATAATCATGATAAGAATAGGCATGGAAACCATTAGGAAAGGAGCTTTCATAATGGAAGATTCAAAAGAGAAATTAGAACAAGAAATATCGGTAGCAGGAAAGCATTATTCCGAGGAAAAATTCTGGAAGAAACTTGCAAGGTTTGGTAAAAAAGCAGGTTCCTCTGTTGTTTATGCGGTTTTACTTTTATATTACACCTTACAAAAACCAAATGTACCTAAAAAAGTAAAAGCAACTATTATTGGAGCTTTAGGCTATTTTATCTTACCAATTGATTTAATACCTGATTTTCTAGTTGGGATAGGCTATACCGATGATTTAGGTGCTTTAGGGATTGCATTACTCCAAGTAGCCATGTATATTGATGATGATATTAAATCTAAAGCAAGAACAAAGCTTGCAGAGTGGTTTGGTAACAAAGTGGATACCACGGATATAGATAAAAAATTGCATTAACGAAAAAAAGATCTCTAATGTCCTAAAAATAAAGCAGGTGAAAAAATATCAACTATTTTCTTCGCTTGCTTTTTTATTCCCAAAAATCAAAGTAACCGAAAGCAAACAACCTAAGTATTTCTAGGATAATTATTAAAGTCAAGGCTAAACTATCTTTATCTTAAAAATAGGATGGTGTTATCTTTGTCTTATATATGGCAGTCAATCATACTTATACTTTCCGGAATATTGCTACTCCGTTTGGCTGGTAGAAAATCCATTTCTCAAATGACACTAGCTCAAACGGTTATTATGATTTCTTTAGGAACCATTATTGTTCAACCGATTGTCGAAAAAAGTACTTTTAAAGCTATTATTAGTGCGGGTATTTTTGTTGTCACTATACTCCTTTTAGAGTTCTTACAGCTTAGATCAAATCGATTTGAAAAGTTTATAACAGGTAAATCAAAAGTAGTGATTAATAACGGACAAATAAATAGTAAAGTGCTAAAAAAGTTAAGATTGACAGTAGATCAATTAGAAATGCGTTTAAGAAACAATGGTATCAGTAAAATAGAGGACATAAAACATGCGACAATCGAGCCTAATGGTCAATTAGGGTTTGAATATATGGAGAACGCCAAGCCTCTAACAGTTGGAGAATTTCAAAAAATAATGCATACGTATTTTTCGAATCCACAAAATCCTAATCCTACTCGGACCATGAGTAATGGAAACAATATCTTCAGCGAAATAAATGAGCAGGATCAGCATAATCCTAAGTGGCTTCAATAAATAAAAGGGACTCCAAAAGTCTGTAACATGACTTTCGGACAGTCCCTTTTTTGTTATTATAAAAACAACCCAACAATTGTCGCTGTTAAAGTAGAAGCAAGTGTTGCTGTTAATAACATTTTCAAACCGAATTTTGCAACGATATCTGCTTTTTTCGCATTAATCGCTTGTATCGATCCAGCAATAATCCCAATACTAGAGAAGTTTGCAAAAGATACAAGGAATGTAGAGACAATTCCTACTGTTTTCTCTGATAACTCCCCAATCATTGGCTGGAATTGCAGCATTGCTACAAATTCATTTGCAGCTAATTTCGTACCCATTACAGATCCAGCAGTTACAATTTCACTGACAGGTATCCCCATTATCCAAGCAACCGGCGCAAATACATATCCTAATAATCCAGTAAATCCGATTCCGAAAATACTTGTAAAGAAACCATCAATTAAAGCTAGTAAACCTACATAAGCAACTAGCATAGCGGCAACAATTAAAGCAACGCGTCCACCATCTAAAGCTCCTGCTGAGATTGCTCCAAATACAGAATTGGTGTTGGAAACATCTTTAATGTTAATTGTCTCATCTTCATCTTTTGAAATAGGAGCAACTAATGTTGCAATTATTAATGCAGATAATGCATTTAAAATCATAGCAGCAAGTACATATTGCGGAGGAATCATTTCCATATATGCTCCCATAATGGATGCAGATACAGATGCCATAGCAGATGTACAAACAATGAATAGCTTATTGGCATTCATAGAATCTAAGTGTGTTTTAATCGCAATAAGTGATTCAGATTGACCAAAGAAGATAGAGTTAATGCTATTAAATGTAACTACCTTTGATAACCCAGTAATTTTCGCCAATGCCCCACCAATATATTTAATCGCTAGCGGCAAAACTTTTATGTGGGTTAATAAAGATAATAAAGTAGAAGTGAAAATGATAAGCATCAGTACATTTATAAAAAATACACTTCCACCTTCTGGAACTAATCCACCTGTAACAAAACTAACACCTTCATTCCCATAGTTAAGAACTTTGGAAACTCCATTGGATGTAGCTTCAACTATTTTTAGTCCTACAGTAGTTTTAAACATTATTAGTGCAACAATAAATTCAAGCACAAATAATACGAGGATAGCTCTGAAATTAATCCTTTTTTTATCATTTGATAGTAAAAAGGCAATTGCTATCGTTACGATGATACCTAATATCCCAACTAAAATCGACATAGAAAATTCCTCCTAAATAAGAAACAAAAACAAGCCTTTCTCCTTAACATAAAACTATCTCAATATAGTTAATATGTTTTCGATAAGCATTGTTAATACATTAAAAACGATATACAGTTTTAGATGTTACCTTATATTTAGGCCATTGTCATCCTTTAATTGAATATCAGGTTAAATTAATAAAATTAAAACCTTTCAAAAAATTATCTAAATATATTTAATTTCTACGATTCAAAATTCTTTTCCAAAAATCACAGAAATAAAAGGAAGCAATTTTAGAAAGTACTCCCTAAAATTGCTTCCTTTTATCCTATTATATATTCTACTTCTTATTCTTTAATGAATATTTTCCTTTTCTTGCTTTGCAGTTTCATATGCATTATTCACACTGTGTAAAAGGACACTATTTTAAAGTACTTTCGCACTTTCCAATCCTTACTATTGTGTTATCTTTGCTTTTTTTGATAAAAAAAGCTGAACTATTTCTTCTTGACTATACTTTTGCAGGAGAAGAGAATCGATCATTTCTCGAACTGCACCATCTCCTCCATTTGATTCAGCTACAAATGCGACTTGATTTTTCACAAAATCAATCGCATTTTTGGGAGCACATGGCCATCCTACCTTTGTTAAAATAGGAATATCGTTGAGATCATCACCCATATAGCATACTTCCTCAAACCCTATTCCTATTTCATCGATTATCTTCTGAAGTGTTATCAACTTATCATGAATTCCTTCAAAAACATAGTCAAATTTTAACTCTTCTGCTCTTTTTCTAACTGCTTCAGACTTCCTGCCCGTTATAATAGCAGTCTTTATCCCTACTTGTTTAGCTAGACTAATCCCCATTCCGTCCTGGGTATGAAAAGCTTTATACTCCGTTCCGTCTGAACCAATATACAGTCTCCCATCTGTTAATACTCCATCCACGTCTAATACAATTAACTTAATCGCCATGTAATTACTTAAATGCCTAACTTCATTAAATCATGGAGATGGAGCATTCCAACTGGTTTATTATAGGGATCCACAATTGGGAGTACGGTTATTTCTTTCTCCTCCATTAATTGCAGGGCTTCAGCAGCTAAAGCACCTCTTTCAATTACAATCGACGGAGCAGAGATTAAATTTTCGACATTTTCATTCATGACATCCATCGAGAGGGCAAAGGCTCTACGGATATCTCCATCTGTAAGAACCCCTATTAATTGATCGTTTTCATTCACAATCGATGCTGCTCCTAAACCTTGATCTGTCATCGCAAATAAGGCATCTTTCACTTTGTCTCCTTCTCGGACAATAGGGTTTTTCCTCGTATGAAAAATAATATCGTCGACCTTTAATAATAATTTCCTACCCAAAGAACCATTTGGATGATAAAGTGCAAAATCCTCTGGTCTAAACTTTCGTGCTTCTAATAACGCAATAGCAATAGCATCGCCTAAGGCAAGGGTTACAGTTGTGCTTGTTGTTGGTGCTAAGCCTAACGGACATGCTTCTTCAAACTCCCCTAGACATAGAGCTACATCAGCCTTCATTGCTAAAGTGGAAAATACATTTTTCGTAATAGCAATTAACTTCGCTCCAATCGTTTCTATGGAAGGAAGTAATCGTAGTACTTCATCACTTTCTCCACTATTTGAAATAGCGAGTACAACATCATCTGAAGTCACCATCCCTAAATCTCCATGCAACCCTTCAGATGGATGCAAATAGCAGGATGGTGTTCCTGTGCTTGAGAAAGTCGCCTGTATCTTTCTACCAATAATACCTGACTTTCCTATACCCGTTACCACTACCTTCCCTTCACAGGATAAAATTAGTTGAATGGCATCTTCTACTGAATTATCCAACATATCTCTTAAATCCAATATTGCTTGTGCTTCTTTTTCTAAAACGTTTGCTAATGTATCTGTGTAATCGAATTTCGGTAAATTAATTTCTTGCATATAAATCACTCCCATTCTTACAGATTTTTCACCAGTGCATCAATCTCCACTATTGGCTTTAACACTTCCTCTAACTCGGCTAATTTCACCATGTTTGGTCCATCAGACATTGCTTCATCAGGATTCGGATGAACCTCCATAAATATGGAAGAAATCCCTACTGCAGCTGCAGCTCTTGATAAATAGGGAACAAATTCTCTTTTTCCACCAGTTGTTGTTCCATTGCCGCCTGGTATTTGAACACTATGTGTGGCATCAAAAACGACTGGTACCCCTAATTCCTGCATCGTTATAAGAGATCGCATATCCACAACTAAATTATTATAGCCAAATGTGGAACCACGTTCCGTTAATAAAATCTGTTCATTTCCGCTCTCTCTTAACTTAGTAACAACATTTTTCATATCCCACGGTGCCAAAAACTGTCCCTTTTTCACATTCACAATCTTTCCTGTTTCTGCGGCAGCAACCAATAAATCAGTTTGTCTGCATAAAAAAGCTGGTATTTGCAATACATCCAATACTTCTGCTGCAACAATCGCTTGGGCTCGCTCATGAATATCTGATGTAACTGGCACATCAAATGTTTCTTTTACCTTAGCTAACATTTCAAGACCTTTCTCCAAACCTGGTCCTCGAAAAGAATGAATGGAAGAGCGATTTGCTTTGTCATAGGATGCCTTGAAGATAAAAGGGATGTTTAGCTTTGTTGTTAATTCCTTTAGGTGTTCAGCCGTTTCCATAACAAGTTTCTCATCCTCCATAACACAGGGACCAGCAATTAGAACAAAGGGTTCCATGCCTCCAAAGACAATAGTATCGTTTAATATAACTTTTTGTGTAATGGTACATACCTCCTCTATAAATGAATTTCCTTAAAATTATTCTGAATGATGTTTTATAAGCAAAATGTGGTAGATGAGATGGATAAGGGAAAGGATATTTTTTGGAATTTTCTAATTATATACCGTGTAGTTTACATAATATATGAAAGAAGATGTTTTGAAAAGGATTTTGTTACATTATCTGACACACTTTTTTTATTTCCCCCTAAAACATCGTTATTTTTCTGACAAAAAAAGACTTTCCGTTATATTAGGAAAGTCTCTCTTCATAAAGCTTTGCCTTAGGAAATGAATTAAGCTATTGTCTTTTCTTCCATTTGAGTTGTTTTGACTCGAGAACCTGGAATAATATTAAATAAAATATTTAATATTATCGCGGTTATTCCACCTGCCACGATACCACTTTGGAAAAGAATGCGGATGCTTTCTGGGAATTTCATAAAAATATCAGGAACGACAGTTACACCAAGTCCCATCCCTATTGAGCATGCAAGAATTAATAAGTTACCTTGTTGATTAAAGTCTACTTTTCCAAGCATTTTAATACCATAGGACACTACCATTCCAAACATCGCAAGAGAAGCTCCCCCAAGGACTGGAGTTGGAATCAATGTTGTGATAGCTGCAATTTTAGGAATAAAGCCTAAAATAATTAAAATCGTACCAGCTGCATAAATGACATTTTTCGTTTTTACACCTGTTAGCTGAACAAGCCCAACATTTTGCGAATACGCAGTGTAAGGGAATGAATTAAATATTCCACCAATAACAGATGCCACTCCTTCTGAACGATAGCCCTTCGCTAGATCCTTTTCAGATACCTCTTTGTTTGTAATATCTCCGAGTGCTAGATAAACGCCTGTTGATTCAATTAAACTCACAATAGCAACAAGTGTCATCGTAATGATAGAAGTAAGATCGAAGGTTGGAGCCCCGAAATAAAACGGAGTAATTCCATGAAGCCACTTTGCTTCTCCTACCTCTGAAAAATGAACCATCCCCATAAATGATGCAATAATGGTTCCAATAATAATACCAAGTAAAATAGAGATTGTTTTGATAAATCCAGTTGTAAACTTATTAAGTAAAATAATGATTGCTAACACACCAAAAGCAAGAACTAAATTTTTTAGGTTACCAAAATCTGCACTACCTTCTCCACCAGCCATATCATTAAAGGCTACAGGAATTAAAGTAAGACCTATGATTGTAACAACAGAGCCAGTAACAACTGGCGGAAAGAATTTTACTAGTTTGCTGAAAATAGATGAAATAAGAACGACAATAATACCAGAAACAATAATTGCTCCATAAATAGCGGATATTCCATGCTTAGTTCCAATTGCAATCATTGGACCAACAGCTGTAAATGTACAACCTAACATAACAGGAAGACCGATCCCAAAGAATTTGTTTTTCCAAACCTGTAACAATGTCGCTACCCCACAAGTTAATAGGTCGATTGAAATAAGGTATGCTAATTGTTCTGATGTTAAGTTTAGAGCCCCACCAACGATTAAAGGCACGAGCACAGCACCTGCATACATCGCTAGTACATGTTGTAGACCTACAGACCAAGTTTTTGCTGTCATTTTTTCCATTTTAATATCCTCCTGCATAAATGCCTTCGTGTATTCGTTGTTCAGCAAATGTAACTTTTCCACCCTTTAAAGATGCAATTCTTGCTAAAGACTCTAATCGATAGCCTTTTGCGATTAACTCTTCTGCTCCTTGCTGGAATGATTTTTCGATCAATATCCCAATCCCACTTACAGTCGCACCAGCTTGCTCGACAATGTTCGCTAAGCCAAGAGCAGCCTGTCCATTAGCCAAAAAGTCATCAATTACTAGAACATGGTCTTCTGGATGAATATACTTTTTAGAAACAGTAATTTCATTTGACTCTCGTTTAGTAAAGGAATAAACCGTTGCTGTATACAAATCACTTGTTAATGTCAGGGATTTTCTTTTTCTTGCAAAAATTACAGGAACATCTAATGCCAGCCCTGCCATTATAGCTGGTGCGATACCAGATGACTCTATTGTTAAGATTCTAGTAATTCCTGCTTCTTTAAACAATCTAGCAAATTCAAGGCCAATCTCTTTCATCAGATGAGGGTCCATTTGGTGATTAATGAATGAATCTACTTTTAATACATGATCACTTAAAACAATACCTTCTTCTTCAATTTTCTTCTTCAATAAATCCATTAACTAGACTCTCTCCTTTTTTAGAGGACAGTGTTACCAAAGTATTCGTAATGACTGTCCTCTCTTAATACGAAAAAAAGCACATTCGCTTACTCTATGAGTAAGCGAATGTGCTTTTTCGAGCAAAATAAACTGCTCTATTTAGGCAATAGATCAGTATATCTCCATTTTTATGCGCTTACCCGTAGTCAGATGATTAACGGTCATCTGGTAGAAACTTGCAGGCCATATTCCTGCTATTATACGAGTGGTTATTTTGTTAGATTATTTGACAACATAATGGATTATAACGGATTTTCTTTGAAATGAAAACCATAATTTTTTAAAGGGGAAAAGTTTCCATCTATTTTTATTATAACATCCATTAGGCACTAATATTCTGACAATTTTTCGACATTCTCAAAACTCTATTTACAGTTTATTTGAGTAATCATTTAATTTTTTTGCCATTTCTAATATTTGTTCCATAAAGACGGATGTATGCTGAATCGAGTCTGCTTGTTTTTCACCAATTGCCGCAATTTTTTCAATTGATTCATTGATTGCATTAGTAGTGCTTCTAATTTCTTCCATCGTTTGAGAAATAGTTTGTGTAAAGTTGACTGTTTCTTTTGAGAATTTACGTATTTCATTCGCTACTACCTCAAAGCCCTTCCCCTTTTCTCCAGCTCTTGCTGCTTCAATAGCAGCATTTAATCCTAATAGATTCGTCTGATCGGCCACTTTTTTTATAATCGAAACTACTTCACTCGTTTTCCTTATATTTTCTTCTGCAACATTTGATTGCTCTAAAAGTAGTTTGGAAAAATCCACTAAGGAATGCGATCCATCGGCTATGTTATTAATATGTTCTTGTGATTGTGATAAAGATCTTGTTATTTCATCTACGATATTTCGTATCTCTGTTTGCCTTTTTAACTGAACAGCTATTCCGCCAATCACTTCTCCTTTTGTATTGATAATCGGAGAAGCTGTTCCAATAAATTCAAAACCGTAAAAATCTGCTGGCACCTCTTGCTTTAACGTTTTCTTTTCACGTATTGCCTCTTTTAATGGTTCATCAGGCTGCAGAGCTTGATTCGGTTTAATATGTAAATCAATAACCTTTCCAGGAAAATAAGCAATAAATTTGTCCCTATCGCAAATTGCAATAGAGAGATCAGCAGGAATTGCTGCTTTAATAATGGGAACTATAGGGATAATATCTTCTAAGGATTCTACTTGTTTAATCACAGTTGTCGCACTCCAATCTTTCTAAATCACTTCAACATACTACCATAAACATACCATATTTTCACAATTTTTTACTTTTGATTTCGACTCTTTCGTATTGGAATATATTGCAACATGTTATAATGATATTAGTTCTCTTCTTATTATTGACAAAAAAGAGAATTAAAACCTAACTATTATGTGGTGATTTCCATGTTTAAAATACTATTAATCGAAGATGATCAAACATTATTTCATGCCATAAAGGAACGCTTAGAGCAATGGTCCTATGAAGCTTTTGGAATAAATGATTTCAATAGAGTCATGCAGGAATTTACGGAGATAAAACCTGATTTAGTGCTTATCGATATCCAGCTTCCTAAATATGATGGATTTCATTGGTGTCGAATGATAAGGGGCCATTCAAACGTGCCAATTATATTCCTATCCTCAAGAGATCACCCAACTGACATGGTTATGTCGATGCAGCTCGGAGCAGATGACTTTGTGCAAAAACCGTTTCATTTTGATGTCTTAATTGCAAAAATACAGGCAATTCTCCGTCGTGTTTATAATTACAGCTTAGAGCAGTCGATACTTAAAACATGGTGCGATGCAACAATAGATTTTGAAAAAAATACGGTAACTTCTACTGTTGGAGAAATTGAACTAACGAAAAATGAAATGTTCATCTTAAAAATCCTACTAGAGCAGAAAAATAAAATCGTCTCTAGAGATCATCTTATAAATGAACTTTGGAATGATAAACGGTTCGTTAGCGACAATACGTTAACAGTAAATGTAAATCGTTTACGAAAAAAACTCGATGAGCTCCATCTTGGTAGCAATATAGAAACAAAAGTTGGCCAAGGATATATGGCGATTGAAGAGGACATAAAATGATTAAACAATATTTAATTGAAAAAAAAAGCTGGATTATCTTTATTCTATTTCTACAACTGTTTCAATTATTTATGGCAAGTATCGATGAGACCATCTCTTTTTATTCAATGGTCTATATTTGCTTTATTAGCATGCTTTTGTTTCTACTCTTCTCAATCTTTCAATATCAAAAGGAAATAAACTTTTATAAAGGGCTTTCTACCCGAGAGGATGATTTAGACCTTACATCCTTACCAAAAGCAAAAACACCTTTTGAGAAAATCATGGAGGACAGTTTTACACAGCAAACTGCCATTCTAATGAAAGAGCGCAATCAAAATCTTGAACAGCTTGAACGTGAAAAAGATGAACTGCTTTCATGGATTCACGAAGTAAAAACACCGTTAACGGCATTACGTTTATTGATTGACTCCATTGATAATCATGAAATAAAAGCATCCCTAACGTTCGAGTGGCTGAGAATTCATCATTTGCTGGATCAACAGCTCCACCAAAAACGGTTTCCCTTTATTCAAAATGATTTATATATAGAAAGTATCGATCTCGAGAATATCCTTTTCGATGAAATCAAGGCATTACAATCTTGGTGCATACAAAAAGGGATTGGCTTTGATATCGAGTTACAAAAGACCACTGTGCTAACAGATGGAAAATGGCTTTCTTTTGTTGTGAGACAACTGATTAGTAATGCTGTGAAATATAGTAGCAAGGGAGATATTATCCTAAAAAGCTATGACCATCATGGTTATACATGTTTGAAAATTGCGGATAGCGGGATTGGAATCGCCATTCAGGATTTGCCTAGAATTTTTGATAAAGGCTTCACTTCTACCGCTAAACATCAAAATAATCATGCGACAGGCATGGGATTATATCTATCCAAAAAAATTGCAGACGCTCTAAAAATCATCATCGAGGTGGATTCAAAGGTAGATGAAGGAACAACAGTGACTCTAACATTTCCGAAAAACAATGCATTTGATCAACTTCATCATTAATTAAAATGTTTGTGGGAGGCATCGTGACAAAAATGTCACATGCCTCTTTTATTTGTTCGCCAAATCGAAGGAATGTATAAAAATCCTTTTATATAATGAATCTATCATGTATAGGAGTGTGAAAAAAATGGACATATTAGTTGCTTCAAAAGTTCATAAAAGTTATGGGAATAAAGCAAATCGCCAGGAAGTGCTTAAAGGTGTAGACTTAAGCGTCCAAAAAGCTGAATTTGTCAGCATTATGGGGGCATCGGGTTCGGGAAAGACTACGCTTTTAAACGTCCTTTCTTCCATTGACCAAGCTACCGGTGGAACCATTCACATTGTTGAAAAAGAAATTACACGTCTAAAGGAAAAACAGTTAGCTGAATTCCGAAAAAATCATTTAGGATTTATCTTTCAAGATTATAATTTACTCGATACTTTAACAGTAAAAGAAAATATTCTTTTGCCATTATCCATTACAAAGACACCACAAAAAGAGGCACATCAACGCTTTGATAAATTAGCAAAAGACCTAGGTATTTACGAGATAAAGAATAAGTATCCAAACGAGATATCAGGAGGGCAAAAACAACGAACGTCTGCAGCAAGGGCATTCATCCATGAGCCAGACATTATTTTTGCTGATGAACCGACTGGAGCGCTTGATTCGAAATCCGCTTCTGATTTATTAAATAAATTAAGCCATCTAAATCAAACAAGAAATGCAACAATCCTCATGGTTACACATGATGCAGTAGCTGCAAGCTATTGCAGCAGAGTAGTTTTCATTAAAGATGGACAAATTTATACACAGCTTTATAAAGGGGATCAAGATAGACAACGTTTTTTCCAAGATATTATCAAAACACAAGGAATTTTGGGTGGTGTGCAAAATGACTTTAAGTAATCTAGTCATTCGTAATCTCAAAAAAAATATAAAATACTATTATCTATATATTTTTGCCTTAGTATTTAGTGTTTCATTGTATTTTTCCTTTGTGACATTACAATATGATCCGTCAATGGATGCTGCCGGGAACACAGTGAAAGGTGCTGCTGCCATTAAAGCTGCTTCCTTATTATTAGTTGCTATCGTTTCGATTTTTCTCCTTTACGCTAATACGATTTTTATTAAACGGCGCGGAAAAGAAATTGGCTTGTTTCAATTGATTGGAATGACGAAAAGCAGAATCTTTCGTTTGTTAACACTGGAAAATTTCATCTTATACTTTTTATCTATCATTATTGGTATTTTTATCGGATTTTCTTTTTCAAAAGTAACCGTCATGATTTTATTTAAAGTAACTGGTGTAACAGCCATTACCAAGCTTCACTTTTCTACCGAGGCTCTTGTGCAAACAATCATAGTTTTTTGTATCATATACATTTTCATTATGTTAATGAATTATATTTTCATTAAAAGACAGACCATCCTTTCCTTATTCCGTATTACTTCTTCTACACAAGCACGAGTGAAGAAAATGTCAGTATGGGAAATAATCATTGGTATTGTTGGCATTGTCTTTATTATTAGCGGCTATTTTATCTCTTCAAAACTATTTAGTGGTTCTTTTCAAACAATGAATATGCTATTTATGGCAATGATTTCGATTCTATCCCTTGTAATAATTGGAACCTATTTGTTTTATAAGGGATCCGTTAGTTTTCTATTCAACCTTATTCGCAAAAAGAAAAATGGTTACATTAATATTAATCAAGTTCTTTCCTTATCTAGTATTATGTTTCGTATGAAATCGAACTCTATTTTATTAACGATAATCACATCTGTATCGGCGCTAGCAATAGGCTTATTATGCTTAAGCTATATATCCTACTATTCTGCTGAAAAAACAGCGAAGGAAACTGTTCCAGCAGATTTCACCTTTGCTCATTCAGAAGATGCCGAAGCATTCTCTAAGCTACTGAATAAACAAGAAATCGCTTATAAGGAAGAAAGAATTCCTGTTATTCAAGCAGATTTCAATGTAAAAGACATCTTGAACGACATTCCAGGCGAATCCACCCTAGATTCTACCAAGATGCAATTGCCTGTCATTAGCGAAGAATATGTAAAGGGTGTGAGCTTATCAAAAGAGGAAGTAGCTTTCACTAGGTATAGTTCTGCATTAGAAAAGTTTATAAACCTAAAGTCAAAAGGAACTATTTCCATTTTGGTCAATGGAAGCTCACTCTCATTAAATTATGTAGGACAAAAGGATCTATTCCTTATCCCTTATACCTTTACTAGTGGCGGACTTCCAACCGTTATTGTCGACTCATCTGTTTTTCATTTACTAGAAAAGAATATGGATGAAAGTATCCAAACACCATCTAATATATATATTGGAATTCATATTAACAAGGACCATGAAATCGCAGCTGCAAATAAACTTTATCAACAGCTATCTTTAGAAAATTCAAGTTCTATTTCACGCTATGATAGAATCCAAACCCAAAAAGAAATGATGGGTTTGACAATGTTTATCGTCGGTTTTCTTGGACTTACCTTTCTCATAACGTCTGGTTGTATTCTCTATTTTAAACAAATGGATGAAGGAGAAGAAGAAAAATATACTTATACCATTCTCCGCAAATTAGGATATACACAGAATGACTTATTAAATGGAATCAAAATAAAACAGCTATTTAACTTTGGTATCCCATTACTAGTCGGCTTGTTTCATAGTTATTTTGCTGTTCAGTCTGGCTGGTTTTTCTTCGGGACAGAATTATGGGCTCCCATGTTCATCGTAATGGGACTCTATGCAGTACTCTATTCGATATTTGGGATTCTATCTGTTGCTTTTTATAAAAAAATTATAGCCGATGCTTTGTAGTATTAGCTATGAAAGCGGAGAAAATGTTCAATAACTGGAGCAAAAAATAACCGGCTATTTTCGAAGATTTATTTTTAAATGGTTTTACTAAATACAAAAAGGAATCAAACATAACTGTCTGATTCCTTTTTATATTAGTTCGCTTCTTGACTCCAGCCAAAAAGTTGATTATCTCGCTGCTCCGATTCTAAAACCGCATGGTGAAATGCTCTAAAATCAATCGGCTGATCCTTCTTCTCAGCAATCACCCTAATATATTCACCAATCTTCACCTTATTGCTTGGAGAAACTTGGCCAAATGGTATTTCTGCTGATCTGCCGTAATAGACATTCACTGTTTTATTCGCTAATTTTACTTTCTTACTATTTATTAAATAACGTGAATTAGGAACCGTATAAACTGTCTCCCAATCACTTTCTGTCTCAAATTTAATTTTTGATAGATGTTCTCCTGCAGCTGAAATAAGAATAACATCTGGTTGTAAGTATTCGATAAGCTCATGCCATAATTTCACGCCACTAGCTTGAAGGTCTTTCTTTGCTTCTTTGCTTAAACTATCCCAAGTAGGATTCGTTGCAAGCGGTGAGCAAATATCTGTATGCAATGCCGTATTTTCTTTATTACCATAAAAGCTTGCATTTAATCCATTCAAAATCGGTTCAAAAGAAGGCTCATACCATGCTTTATATGGGTCTTTTTCAAAATACTGGTCAAGTGCAGTAATATATTGTTGATTGAATTGATAGTGATGGTCTCGTTTCATTGATTGAAACCTTTGGAAAGGGTCAGGGTCAGGGAAATCGCGCCTAGACGGATTTAGACCTACAGTAATGATGCGGATAGGGGATTCAAAATACTTCTTACTATTACCAAAATACATAACTGGCATTGAAGGCTTTACAAGATACGGCCTCTCTTTCTTACTTTCATACATTTCCCAATACTTTTTAATTAATTCGGTTTGTACTGCCTGTTGAATAACAATAAAAATCATCCTTTCAATTTAGTAAAAAATATAGCAAGTCCACAAAAAAGTGGAATTCCTTCTTCTCTATTATATATTATCTTTTGTCTATTGGTAAAGAATACGTCGTGTTTTATAAAAAAATCTTTTTATGTGGAATAATTAAATATAACTATTAGAAAGGAAGCCGAAATACTTTCTAATAGCTATATATATTTTCACCACGATTTTCGTTACCTACTGCCTATTTTTCGAGAACCTTTTGAAGGCTTTCTCCTTTTTTGTTGCAATCATATCGATAAACATTGTCTTAAATTGGTCTTTTGTAATAGATGGTGTACTTGTATTTTTTTGGCTATTTTCTAATGGATAATATCGCTCCCATCGCTCTACCATTTCCTCCAGACTACATCCACTTACTGGGTGTACAGGAGGTTGAAGTTGAATTTCTGCCAGTCTTTGATCTAATGGAACAATCGATGGTGTATTTGTATGTTTATATATATGTTCTAATTTATTCTTATTAAGAAAATCAATAAAGTGATCAAAATTCTTAGCTTGTACCTTTGTAGGTGCTTGAAAGTCACTTTTCTCTATTATTCCAGACAAGGTTGTCTTGCTCGTTATTTTATTAGCCATTAACTTTGTTAGTTGATGGTACTCAGCCAATTCCCTCATTCGAGCATCCTTAGGAATAATTAAACTTGGGGTTCCTGCAATCGTTGCTGCAATATTCCCATGTAGCCTTGCTCCAAAACTCAAATCAGCTTCTTTCATAAAGTCTAACCATGTAGGTACATTTAAGAAAAATCGAACTCTATTGTTCATATATACAGGATCTGACATTTTAATTGGATATTTTTTACTTACTTCTGCTATGGATGGTGCTCCTAAATACGTTAATTTCAACTCTTTTAACCATTGTGGAATAAAATAATGGTTTGGATATTCTTCCATCCCTCTAGCAATAAAGTCTAGTACCTTCTTTTGGGAACGACGAGAAGAATTAACACAGATTTTTGACTCTTCCGTTATATGCGTGTTTCTTATATGTAATTCTCTTCCAAAGGTATACATGGAAGGACAGCCAATTACTACATGGTCAATGCCTTCACGAAAACCTAAACGGGTTAGATATTTTGCTGTAATTTCTCCACGGACACCAATTATAGATGATTTCTTTAAAACAGCTTGAACAAAATTTTTCACATCTTTATCGAACGGAAAACCTTCATTTAGCTTTGGCTCAAAAGGAGCTCTTAATCCAACGCCAATTACAATAACTGGGATTTTTAGCTTGTTGATTAATTTCGTATATCGTCTAAGGGATGGAATAAATTCATTCCGAAAGGCATCCGCTAATGGGATAACATAGCAATCATAATTTGCATTTATTTCCTCTGCTCTCTCAGGGCCATATGTATAATAATCTGGTGTAATAATCGTATCTTCTGTCATCAAAGTCCGAAACACACTGAATTGATAGATTAAGTTTCCAATATTTCCTCCAAAAGTATTATCAATCATCATTTTTGCCGCATCAAATGGTTCTAAGGGTGACATACCAGCTCTTATTAATATTTTTTTCATATTCGCTTCTTCCCCACCACATTTTTTTATCATACCTTTGTCCTACTTAGCCTGTGTTTATAAGACATGCATTTTTATATTTTTGACAGGATAGAATCCTTTTAAACCTAGCGTTTAAAGTGAATCCAAATTTAAATAAGCACCTCAATGTTTAACATGGGTGCTTATCTTTTTTACTTAAGTATTAATTCTAAAAGATTGTTGCTTCAGTTGTTTGAAGTACTTATGAAAAGGATGTCCTTTAAATAAAATCATATACGGCATCAACCTTACCTAAATACATTTGCAGCTTTCAATACTAGTTTGACAGACTTCCGATTTAATTGTCCTTCTAGCTTTTTAATTTTATTGTCTTTGTCTTTTACTTTCTTCTTCAATGCATTAATTTGTGGAGATTCCCCTGAATAGAATTTCTCCCATCTAGCAACCGTTTCTTCAATACTGCAAGCACTAATTGGTACTTCTAATGGAAGTAATGAAACGTTAGACAATCTTTCTTCCAATGGTATTCGTGCCGGGTGATTCGTTTCTTTATAAATATGATCGATTTTATTTTTATTCAGGAAATTAATATAGTTATCAAAATTCTCCGCTTGACGTTTTGTCGGCTGTTGGAAATCTACTTTATCAATTAAGTCAGATAATCTTGTTGTCTCATTAATTTCATTTGCCATCACATGTGTTAGCTGATGATATTCTGCCAACTCCCTCATCCGAGCATCTTTTGGAATAATGATGCTTGGTGTTCCAGATATAGTTGCAGTAATGTTCCCATGTAGTCTAGCTCCAAAGCTTAAATCGGCTTGACCAATAAAATCAAACCAAGTTGGCGCATTCAATGGATAACGTACTCTATTATTCGCATATGCTGCATCAGAAATCTTAACTGGATAATTGTTGCTGTCTGGCGCTATTGCTGGTGCACCTAAATGTACTAGTCTTAATTCTTTAAGCCATTGTGGAATAAAATAATGATTTGGATATTCCTGCATGCCTCTAGTAATAAAGTCGAGGACGTTTTTTGGCGATAATCGAGAAGAATTCACACAAACCATAGATTCTTTCGTAATATTTGTTTCTCTAATAGTCAATTCTCTGCCAAACGTATACATAGAAGGGCATCCAATTACAGTATGATCTACTCCTTCCTTAAAGCCCAAACCAGTCAAATACTTCGATGTAATCTCGCCTCGTAATCCAACTATATTTGATTTTTCTAAAACTGCTTTAATAAATTCTTTTACATCTTCATCAAAAGGAAACCCCTCATTTAATTTTGGTTCAAATGGAGCACGGAGCCCAACACCAATAACATAAACTGGAATCTTTAATCTTTTTATTAATTGTGTGTACTTACGTAACGTCGGAACAAATTCTTTCCGAAATGCATCTGCCAATGGAATGACATAACAGTCATATTTTTCATTAATTTCATCTGCTCTGGATGGTTCATAATCATAGTAATCTGGCGTTATGATTGTGTCCTCTGTCATTAATGTACGGAAAACACTATATTGATATATTAGGTTTCCAACATTCCCGCCAATCGAATTATTGTTTAGTATGTAAGATGCATCAAAAATATCTAGAGGTGACATGCCTGCTCTAATCAATATATTCTTCATTTTACTAACCCTTTCTATAAAACAAAATTAATAACATCATTTATTCCGTTTTCTACTAACCTACTTGATAAATACCTAGTAACATCATTAGCACTTTTCATTTTTTTATACAGTAGTACAACTAATATATTCAATCGTATATTTGCAAATGATAAATCTATAAAATTTCCTTCTTAATCTGTAGGATAAAATGAGAAGCTTAATTTTTTCTTAACTAAAAAATGTATTAGATCCAATTTTAAAAAACCAACCATCTTCCCTTTCCCCATATTTATTAAATCTAAACCTGAAAATTTAGCAGCAAAAAAAAGAATCTGATTGTAAAAGATATCATTTTTCAACTAAGTACACAGTTTCTCCTGTTACACTAGCTGAAATAAAGTATCTTCTAGTATCAGATCCTAAAAAAAAGAATATTTCTCTTATTTCAAATCCGCAAACTCTTTTGCAATTCTTTCAATTGCTTCTTTAATAATGGACCTTGGAGATGGGATGCAGATTCTTTGATAAGTAATTCCCTCTTCTCCAAACATACTACCATCCTCCAGCAAAACATTAGCTCGATGATAAATACGTTCATGTACTTCTTCTGGAGTAATTCCATAACCTCCAAAATCCATCCACATAATATAGGTACCTTCCGGAATCATTACTTTTACCTTTGGCATATGTTCCTCTATGTACGCCTTCACCCATTCCATTGTACCGTCAATATATTCTTTTAATTCCTCTAGCCATTCTTCTCCATCCTTATACACTGCAATAAGCGCAGAAATAGTGAAAGGAGACGCTAATTGATGTCCCATCGTTTTTTTAAATTTATTTCGTAGCTTTACATTCGGAATAATTAAATTTGTACAATGAAGTCCTGCTACATTAAATGTTTTATTGATCGCCGTACAAGTAATCAAATGGTCATTATTTTCTGCGACTTTGGCAATTGGAGTGAATTTCTGATTGCATCTTATTAAATCACCATGGATTTCGTCTGCGATAATTATCACATTATGTTTCACACAAATCTCATATAAGCGAGTAAGTTCTTCCACTGAAAAAATACGCCCAGTTGGATTATGGGGATTACAAAGAATAAATAGCTTTGTTGATTCTTCTTTTGCCTTTTCTTCAAAATCAGCAAAATCTATCGTATAGTAACCTTCTTCATCTTTAAGTAATGCGTTATTTCTTACTACTCTTCCATTTTCTTCAATTGCTGAGGTGAATGGCGGATAAACCGGACGTTGAATAATTACCCCATCTCCAGCTTCTGTAAAAGCACGAACAGCCATATTAATCGCATGAACCGTTCCTGGACTATAGACAATAGAGTCTCTCTCTATATTCCAATCATGTCTTTTTTTGAACCAGTACTGAATTGCTTCATAATATTCGTCTGGAAAAACGGAATAGCCATATATGCGATTATCAACCGTTTTATGTAATGCATCAACTAATGCTTGTGGTACAGGCAAATCCATATCTGCTGTAAAGAGCGGAATAGTCTCCTCATCATAACGCTCTGTTAATCCCATCTCCTTAATCATCTTTCCACCATCCCATTTAACGGAATAAGTATTTCGTCGATTTACTACTTCATCAAAATTGTTAATCATAATATCCACCATCCTCTTCCTATTAATGTAGTCATTATAACACGAAAAATTGCTACAATACCTTGACCTGCTTCCACATAAACTGTTGATTTTTCTCAAAAAAATACTGTACAAAAAAGAGATGATTTCTCTTTTCTGTACAGTATGGATTGCTTAAATTATGCTTTTCTTCTTCTTTGAATAATAAATAAACTTATACCAGCAACAATTATAATTGTTCCTGCTAAAATCCAATTGTAAGTGGAAGTTGCTGTATTCGGTAAATTACTACCAGACTGGCTACTTGCATTTCCAGTAGTGTTTGTTCCATTCGATTTACCGTTATTTACAGTTCCACCTTTAGAATCGGACGGACTATCAGTATCATTATCTGATCCGCCATTGTTCGATCCGCCTTTATTATCGTCCGTGTCTGTAGCAGGTTCTTCATTCACGATAATAATTCTTTCTACAGATGTTTTATTTCCAGAAGAGTCAGTAACAGTATATGTCAGTGTATATGCTCCTACTTTGTTAGTATCTACTTTTCCAGAAACTATTACTTCATCTGTTAAATCTCCATCTACATTGTCTCTCGCTTTATAACCAGGCTCTTCATATTTCTCTCCCTTTGTTAGAGTGATTGAAGAACTGCCCTTTAAGGTTAAATTTGGTGCCGTTTTATCAGCGACTTTAACTGTACGTTTAGCAGTTGATTCATTTCCTGCAGCATCTGTTACTGTATACGTAATTGTATAGGTTCCTACTTCAAAGCGAAGTGTTCCAGATACTACTACTTGATCCGTAATATTCCCATCTAACGTATCAGTTGCAGTAAACCCAGGCTCTAAGTAAGCTTGACCTAAATCTAATGTTATCGTATCTTCACCTGAAAGCTTAATTACCGGTGCTGTTGTATCTTGAACTGTTACAGTACGAATAGCAATTGCTTCATTACCACTCGAGTCGATTACATGGTATTTTAATTCATAATCTCCTACCTTTGTTACATCTACGCTACCATATACCTCAACAGCTTCAGTAAGATTTCCATCGACATTATCTGTAGCAGTATAACCAGGTTCTACATATTCTGTACCGCCCTCTATGATAATTTTCTCTTCACCCTCTAAAGCTAGAACTGGTGCAGTTGTGTCAATTACCTTTACTATGCGTGTAACAGAATAGCTGTTATCACTGGAATCTGTAACTGTATAGGTTAACGTATATTCACCTGGTGTCGATGTATCTACATCACCAGCAACTTCTACTTTATCTGTTACATCTCCATCCACATTATCAATGGCAGTATATCCTGGTTCTGTATATTCATCTCCTACTTCTATTTCTACATTACCTTCTGTTAAAGAAATATACGGCTTTTCTTCATCGACTACATGGATTTTCCTTTGAACTTCTCCACTATTTCCAGCTGTATCACTTACTGTGTATGTTAATACATATTCTCCTGGTTTCGTTACATCGAGTGATTCTAAACCTGTAACCTCTACTGAAGATGTTACATCTCCATCCACATTATCATTAGCAGCGAATCCTGGTTCTACATACTCTGTACCAGCTTGAATAACGAATGGATTATCTCCCTCTAAAGTGATAACAGGCACATCTGCATCAACAGTAAAGGCGTTAGAAGTCCAATTAATTGTATTATCTAATACATCTTTTCCACGAACATGTAGATAATATATTCCACTCTGTCCTTCTAAGGTTAATGTATCTCCATTTTTAAATGGTTTCCATGCATTTAGTTCTGTTACCGAATTTTTCATTCCTTTTGCGGTTACGGCCTCTACAGAGTCTAATTCTTCCGATTCGGACCATAAATATTCTAACGTATCATCCTTCGCGTCTGGAATATTCACTGTAACAGAAACTTGATTAATTGGCTCTGTAGAACCATTATTTTCTCCAACATCTGGAATTGGAGCTTCATTATCTACATTAAATGTATCTGTTTTAGAGACGATTACCTTGTCTGCTGTTGCTACGGTGACTTCTAGCGTATATTCACCAGATTCTAATTTTTCAGGAAGGGTAAGCTGGAAGTTTAACTCTTTCTCTTCTAAATCAGAGACATATTTTTGTTCCGCAGAAACAACAGTATCTTGCTCTTTATTTACTACTTTTGCTGTGACAGTAATATCTTGATCTAATGCTTCATCGTCACTGATGACAGATAAATCAAGAGTATTATAGCCTTCATTACTTGAATAAGTATCATTCAATCCACTAACTTCTACTTTTGGATTATGATCATCATAAGATAATTGAATCTGTGCTACACTATTGTCCTCTGCTTGTGAAAGCACACTAATATTTAACCCATATTTCGGCACATTACGTCCAGAGTAAATTTGACCTGGATTAGAATAATCCTTGTAATCATTAAAGGTCGGAACCGCTGGCTGAGAAGGTAATGTAATACTTGTATTATCAACAGCTAAATAGTCAATAAACATTTTATCCGTTGGGTTTAAAGAAAATGCTGCATCTTGGATTTGGTATCTAGTAGAAGCTACTGCTCCATCAGACCATGCTGCGGTGGCTTGATGTGCATCTACTACTCCTAAAAATCCATCACCTGGATGATCTCCTACCCAGTTATTGTCATATAGATTGTCCACATACCAAACAACCATTCCTGGATCAAGTGTTAATACAGAGTTACCGCGAGTTATTCTACCTAACGCTGTATCCGCTGCTGCCCAGTTTCTCCATTCTACTAAATAATAATGTTCTGACTCTTTTAAACCATTACTTTTTGCAAATCCTTCAAGTGTGAATAGGGATTCATCTGATTCTGCGTCATCTACTATAACTTCTTCTCCATCAATAGTAACGACTAGATCATCTACATATAAACCTGGCATTGCAACATAACTATCTGTCCAGTAATTTATTTTCAGTTTAATTTCTTTCCCTGCATATGCAGATAAATCAAATGAAGCATTGACCCATCCATTCGATGTTCCTGTAATACCATGTCCTGGATTTTGTCCATATCCTTCTGGATCCTGATCGGTTGTAATATTACCTGGAATTGCCTTCCATCCTGAACCTTCGTCTACTTGTACAGAAGCGTAATCCCAATTTTCTTCAATATCATAATTAGCATTAAAAGTTAATGCAGCTTCTGTAGCTTTCGTTAAATCAACGGTTGTAACGAGATCATTATTTAAATCATTCCCACTTCCACTATGATACTCGTATTCTCCACTAGTTGGCGTGTTAATAACTGTTTTCTTATTAGGAAGAGATACTCTTATGGCATCTGCGTTTGTCCCTTTCATACTTGCTTGATCGATATTCAGTGTTTTCGTACCATTCATAATATCGTCTAGGCTATATTCTACTGGTTTGAACCAGTTAGAATTTGGCCATTTATTTTGCAAGTACTCCTTATCGTATGGACTAAATCCAGTAGGCTCTGTACCGCCAATGATACCTGCCCAGCTTCCAGATGCCATAATCGTCCAATAATCGGTAGGTGCACCTACACCACCAGCCGTATAATTCGTATCATATTCATCAGGTAAGCCTAAATCATGGCCGAATTCATGGGCAAAAACACCTGTTGCACCATCTTCTGGCTGAATAGTATAGTCATAAGCAGTTAACCCTCCACCCCAGTAAGGGACTTCTGCTTGTCCTTCCGTACCAGAAATAACAGTAGGCTCTGCTAGACTCCAACTATGTGACCAAATAGCATCAGCACCAATAGCGCCACCACCTGCTTCTTCTCCTGTTCCAGAGTGAACGATCATCAAGTGATCAATGATGCCATCTGGTTCACGATAATCTCCATCTCCGTCTAAATCATATAGATCTTCTCTATCGAATTGAGACAGATCAATATTAGGATCCTTTGATGCAGCTTCTAAGGCTTCTTGCACTAAATCTCTTGGACGAATATCACTGCCATCTGCTGTAGGATAGTTTCCACCATAATAGGCAGCTGGATGTTTTGCTGTATACCAGTCAGATACTACTCCATCAATGGTATAGCTTCCCCCTGATTGTTCTTCATAATATGCTTTCATGGAGATGAAATCTTCATCATTTCCACCTTTATAAGTAGTGTCTCCAAATACCATTTCTTCATAGTGTTCTTTTGAATAGTCATCATATAAGAGTACTGGATTATCCTCTTGAGTAATACTACTATGTGGATAGTCTGGGAAATCAATCAGTAATACTAACACTTCGTCTTCAATTACTTCGCCATCCCAATTCTCCTCTACAATAGAATCTGGTGATGTCTTTTTGGCAGCAATTTTTTCTTTTTTTGACTCTTTTGGAATCCCAGCAGCAACAGGATCTAGCCCGGTTTTCTTTTGAATTTCATTCCGTGCTTCTTTTGGATCATCAACCAATGCTTCCGCTTTGTCAGCACGATTCTTTAAGTAGGATAATAATTTCTTCTGTTGTTCATCTTTCGACGCATTTTTACTAATAATTCCTTGTTCAATTAAAGATGCAAGTACCTTTTCTTCATTCACCATTCCAATATCAAATGGACCACTTGCATGCTTGCTCATAAACGGCAGAGCAGAATCATCATGAGTATGTAATACAGGGCTAGTCTTTGCTTCCACTTTATCAACATTTCCAAATAATGAACCAAAAGAAGTAAAAACTAAACTAGCGGATAATACTGAAGTTCCCATCACTTTCTTCCAATTTACCATTTCAAATCCCCCAATGTTTTTTTATGACAGTTTTCTCCAATCCCTCCTTTTGAAGTGTCTCTTTGTATTTTCATAATATTTATATAGGAAAATTCTGAGATGTCTGAATATTACTATAACAAAAACAATAGAGAAAAAGAATATATTTTCCAATAAATATTACTAATTTCTTACTTTTTTCTTAGCAACTATTACAATATTATTATAATATTGTAAATAATAAGGAATAATAGAGTAAAAGCCTTCTTCGAGAAGTTTTGTAATATTTATAGATTTTAAAAAGAAAAATAGTAAAGGAGGTTTTAGCATGGGAGTTAAAAAGGGAATTGTTTTATCTATTTTCCTAATGTTAACCGCTTGCTCAGATGGAAATATGACAGAGTCCCAAAACCAGCCCTCTACCAGCGAACAAGAGGAATCAGCTTCTCCCATTCGTTCACCTAAAACGGAGAACGAAGATAAGGAGATAGAGACTACTGTTCCTGCAAAAGATGATTTCGACTTTCAAGGGGAGGATAAAAATGTTTTAAGTAAAATAGAAGCTTCGATTTCTTATACAGAAGAAGAATCAAGTCTACATTTTGTTTTTCAAGTAACAAATAACGCTAAGCACGATTTTACTTTTCACTTTGATACGATGCAGCAATATGCATACACGATTAGAAAAGCAGACGGAGAACTTGTGAAGCAGGTTAAAACATCATCTGATATAAAGCTGCCTTCTACTGTATTCATAAAGCCTGGAGGCTCTTCCTTGTATGAAGTTTCAGAAGAAAAGCTGCCACCTGGTTCTTACACGATTAGTTTTGTATTTCTCGCCAAAGAATTAGAATTAAAGAAGTCTTTCGATTTTTCTGTAGAGCAGTAAGGAAATAGCTTCAACAAAAAAGCTAAGTTCTATTTCCGCAAAATGCATTTCATAATCAAAATCCCCACTATATGAGCGGGGATTTTGATTATTTTATCTCTTCATGTCTTCATTCAATGAATGGCTGTGCCTAGCAAAGTATCCTGTGTGGCAGCTGGAAAAATAATTGTTACTTTTGTTCCTTTGTTTACTTCACTTTGAAAGCAAAGTTTGCCATTATGACTTTCAATAATTTTATAACAGGTCATTAGACCAAGACCTGTCCCTTTTTCCTTTGTTGTATAAAATGGTTCACCGAGTGTAGAAATTCTTTCCTCAGGAATTCCAACTCCTTGATCCATGATTTCAATCGAAATATTGCCCTCGCCCAAGAAAGTCCCCTTAATAGAAATATACCCACCTTTTGGCATAGCTTCGATGGCATTTTGCAAAAGATTAATAAATACTTGTTTCAATCGCTGCTCTTCACATAAAATTTTCGGTATATCCCAGTCATATACTTCATTAATCTGTATGTTATGTAAGCTCAATTGGGTATGTATTAAAGTAACCACATCTTTAATAATATTTCGAATATCTTTAACTAAAAAAACATCAGCAGTAGGTTTAGCAAGGAAAAGCAACTCTCCAACAATACTATTAATTCTTTCAATCTCTGATAATACAATTGCAAAATACTTATTTTGGGGGTTTTCTGATATAGCAAGTTGAATAAACCCTTTAATAGAAGTTAGTGGATTTCTAATTTCATGTGCAATCCCTGCAGACATTTCTCCCAAAATCGCTAGTTTTTCCGACTTTTGCAGTAAATTCATTGTCTCCTCTTTACTAGCTGTAACGTCTTTTCCGATAGACAATACTGCTTCTTTTCCATATAACTTAATCGCTAAACAGGATGCTTCATAGAAAAAATCACTTCCATCTATCCTTTTCATTTTATACTCGATATGAGATAGTGGCCTCTTTTTTTTCATCGCTATCTTTACTCTCATTTTCCAGCGTTCTATATAATCAGCCGATACAAATTCTCCAAAAGATTGATTGATTAACTCCTCTCTACTCGATGCTCCCATCATTCTTATAGCGGCATGATTGACATAAATCAATTTATTGTCACATTGTGATTGGATGAATATGGATTCAGGCAAAGAATCCATAAGGAGTCGATAGCTTTCTTCACTATCCTTTGCCTTCTTTTCATAATATCGAGATAGATCATATCTCCAGCCAACAATCCATGCTAATATCGTAAACAGGAAAAAATCAATAGTAAAAAATGGATCATGATTAATCACAAATTGGTAAGTAGTAAATAATACAGAGATTAATACTAACGTAATTTGTCCCCATATTTGTCTATTACGATTCCAAAGTAGCATGGTCATTGCCCCTTCAATATATTATTTCCAAAACTGTTCGTTGTAATGAACATCTTTTCTCCTATAGTAACATGTTTATCCCTTAACTTGAAGGATATTTCAAGGATAGAATAATAGATTACTTATTTTATTTTTTCCCATCGTCAAGTATAATTTGATGAAAGATGACTTTTTAAAGGAGGTATAAAATGGTAGAGTTTTTTAAAATAATAGCTGAAATTGTCAATATTCTCCACGATATTATTATGGACGTTGCCTCTATTCTTGGCTGGCAAGCTACAGATAAAGACTTACATTTATGGATTATTGGTATCATTGGAATTATTTCATTCTTTATTGTGCAATTCATCTTTAAACGCTTAGCAGCCTGGAGCATTAAGAGCATTTCTTTTATCTATACTTTTACGCTCATCCTCGTATTAGTATTTGCTATTGAAATTCAGCAGGGGATTACTGGACGGGGGAATATGGAGTTCGCAGATGCTGTGGCGGGTATTAACGGTTTCCTTCTTTTTTTCGGAATATATCTAGTTATCACCTTAATTTTTAAAGGAATTAAAAAGACTTTTCATAAAAGAAACAATCGATCAGACAGTAACGACAGTCCTACTGTCGAAAATAATGAACATCTTCCATCTCGTCAATCCCGATATCATAAATAAGTATTTTCATAATCTTTATATCACACCACATTTAGGAAAAAGAAAGGATGCCTATGGATCACTTAAACGCTTCTAGTAAAGAAAAGTCAAAACTTAATTACTATCTTCTTCTTATTGTCATTTTTGGCGGTTTTCTTATTTTCGGATTATCAGAAAATGTGAAAGGACCTGCCATACCAATCATTCAAGCTGACTTCCTTTTAAGTGAGTCGCAAATAGGATTTTTGCTTGCAATCAACTCCCTCGGCTATTTAATTGCCTGTACCTTTACAGCTGCTTTAGCAAATAGGATTGGCATTAAATGGACAGGTATTGTTGCTTTTGCATCAATGGCTGTCTCTGGCATATGTCTATATTTCTCTGAAAAATATTTTGCCCTTTCTTCTTCCTATTTCCTTTTATATATTGGAAATGGAATGCTTGAAATTGGCCTAGGGATAATGGCTGCTCGTATTTTCACAAAAAATACAGGATTTATGATGAATCTTGCACACTTTTTCTATGGTTTAAGTTCGATGGTAGCACCAATTATTGCATCTTGGATGATGAAATGGACTATCGCAGGAGGAGAATTAAGCTGGCGAGGGATGTATTTTATTGTATTGCTATTAGCCCTTCTGCCTATCATCCCTTCTTTTTTCGGAAAATTTCCAGAAGAAGAAACAAATGGCGAAGAGAATGTATCTTATCGAATTTTACTTAGGGATCCAGTTGCTTGGCTCATTGTAATGATACTTTCCTTTGGGGTAGTGTCTGAACTAGCTGTAGGAGGCTGGTTAGTTAACTTTTTAATTAAAGCGTATTCATGGAATATAGAAACAGCTTCTGGCATGCTATCAATGTTCTTCTTATTTTTTATGCTTTCAAGACTAATCTTTGGCCCGTTAACAGATAGAATCGGCTATACTCTTTCCATTATGATTTTTGCTGCTTTCTCTGGCATTTGCAGTTTTGCTGCCATTATCATTGGAGAAAAAGGGGCCATTCTGTTTGCAATCGCTGGAATTGGCATCGCTCCCATTTATCCGACTGTCATGGCATTGCTGGCAAAAAGGTATCCAAAGGGAACTGGTACAGCTATAACCTTTACAGTTACATTAATGGGAATTGCAAGTGTACTCGGAAACCTGCTGATTGGAGTCATTATAGAAGGGATAAATCGTTTGTTCCATACGAGTAATGGTGTCATTGGACAACAGGCAGGCTATGGATTTATTGCACTTCTATCCCTACTTTGCTCCATTTGCTGTGTCATTTTATTCTACTATTTACGGAAGAAGAGAGAGCTCATTTAATAACATTTTGATACATATTTATCTTTCTAAAAATAGATTTAATTGTAATGATTGTCATAGCTAGTAGTAGGAAGACAAGGCAACATCCAATGTAAAAAGAAAATTCTGGGGAATATCCAAATTGATAAAAGAAATAAATAGATATACCTATTAGCACTGTAAGAAATATCTCAAAGAGAAAAGCTATTATCATAAAGGACAAATATGGATAAATAATGCTTTTATGATTTACAAAAGTCAAAGTCATGCCATTCCAAAAATGATCTGCTAATTTAACAAATTTCAATATAGTCCTCTCCTTCTTAAATTTGTTATATATACTAAACTATGATTTCTGCTTTAAAAACATTCCTTATCCTAGAAAGGACAGTACCTCCTCTTCCTTTACGAGAGTTTTAGGTACTGTCCTTAATTTGTCACACTTACTTGAATGGACTGTCTTTAAATTGCTGATAAACTATGTTACTTTTATCACATACTATTCTTTTAGAAGGAGATTGTATTATGGCATACAAAGATTTACATGATTTCGTCGCCGCTTTAGATCAGGAACAAGAACTAAAACGGATAAAAGTCGAGGTGGATGCAGAACTAGAAATAACCGAGATAACCGATCGAATCTCCAAGCAAAATGGTCCTGCTCTATTATTCGATAACGTGAAAGGATCTAAATTTCCGCTCTTAATAAATGCGATGGGTTCCTATAAAAGAATGAATATGGCTTTGGAAGTTGATGACTTGGACATCATCGGAAATCAAATTGGGGATTTTATCGATATGACCACTTATTTAGGGCTTATGAATAAATTCAAGGCACTTCCAAAGCTTAGTAGACTAGTCAATGTTTTTCCTTTGAAAATCCCTAAAGGTTCTTGTCAGGATGTTGTAGAAATGGATCCTGATTTAAATACATTACCAATATTAAAATGTTGGCCAAAGGACGGGGGGAAATTTATTACACTTCCACTTATAATGACAAAAGATCCTGAAACAGGCCAACAAAATATGGGGATGTACCGCATGCAGGTCTATGATAAAAATACAACGGGCATGCATTGGCACTTACATAAAGATGGAAGAGAAATCTATGAGAAGTATAAAAAGCTTGGCGGAAAAATGCCTGTTTCTGTTGCTTTAGGCTGTGATCCAGCAATAACTTATGCGGCCACTGCTCCCCTTCCTAAAATGATTGATGAAATGATGTTTGCAGGCTTTTTGCGTAAACGCCCTGTAACGCTCGTAAAAAGTAAAACAAATGATATCTATGTTCCAACAAATGCAGAAATTATTTTAGAAGGCTATGTAGATGTAAACGAAGAACTTCGTCTTGAGGGGCCTTTTGGAGATCATACTGGATATTATTCATTAGCAGACTTCTATCCGACTTTCCATGTGAAATGTATCACACATAAAAAAGATGCTATCTACCCAACAACTATTGTAGGGAAGCCACCGATGGAAGATTGTTATTTAGGAAAAGCAACAGAAAGAATTTTCCTTCCTCTTATTAAGATGCAATACCCTGAAATAGTGGACTATAACTTTCCTCTAGAAGGAGTGTTCCATAACTGTGTGATTGTTTCGATAAAGAAACGGTTTCCTGGTCATGCTAAAAAAATAATGAACTCCTTATGGGGTATTGGTCAAATGATGTATACCAAAATGATTATTGTAGTAGACGAAGACATTAATCCACATGATCTTTCTACAGTTGCTTGGAAGGTCTTCAATAATATTGATGCAAAACGCGATTTAGTCATTAGCGAAGGGCCACTTGATGCATTAGATCATGCTTCCAATATGTCGCATTTAGGCTATCGACTAGGTGTCGATGCAACCAAAAAATGGTCTAGTGAAGGGCATACAAGAGAGTGGCCAGATGACATTGAAATGACTACTGAGATGAAAGAGTTTGTATCAAGGAGATGGAAAGAATATGGTCTTGACTAAAGCCCTCCATAAAGTAAAGCAATACGGCACCTTAGTTATGTTCCAGCATACGATTTTCTCTCTTTCCTTTGGTCTAGTATCCATGATACTAGCTAGCAAACTTACAGAAAATAGCTTTTTGCCTCCTTGGAAGATTAGCTTAATCTTTCTGTCACTATTAAGTGCAAGGACGGGAGCAAATGCAATTAATAGAGTAATAGATGCAGAAATAGATGCAAAAAATCCACGAACATCATCTAGGCAGCTTCCTCAGGGAGTATTGTCAAAAAAAGAAGTTATCCTATTCTCCTGTTTCTGTTTTGTCATAATGGTCCTTTCCGCTTTCTTTATTAATCCATTATGTGCATTACTTTCTCCAGGAGCACTTATCTTTCTGGTGGCCTATTCTTACACGAAACGATTTACTTTTCTATGCCATCTCTTTCTTGGAGTGACCTGTGCCATTGCACCAATGGGAGCTTGGATTGCGGTTACCGGCGATTTAGGTGACTTTACGCCAGCGTTTGTAGCTTTAGTTGATTTATTAAAATCTGTTTTATTTGGAAACTTTGCTCAAGTAGGACAGCTATTTCAGCATACGATACATTTATTTATTTCAGGACTTAGCATGGAAAACACTATTTTCATCCCCATATTCTTATCTGTCATTAACGCATGCTGGGTAGCAGGCTTTGATATTATTTATGGTTCACAGGATGTGGAATTTGATCGTGCCAATGGTATTCATTCGATTCCAGCAAAATTTGGTCTAGAGAATGGTTTATATATTTCAGCTTTCCTACATTTTGTTGCGATTTTGTTTTTATATTTCGTTGGCTTCCTTACCGTAACGTTTGGATGGATTTACTTCATTGGCATATTAATTATCACCGTTCTCTTAATCATTGAACATCTTATTGTTAAACCGACGAATTTGACTCATGCAAAAATCGCTTCCTATAGTATTAACGAAATAGTTAGTGTAGTATTTATTCTTTTTCCTATCGTCGACATTTATTTGTGATTTTCATCACAAATAAAATAATTCTATCTTGAAAGAAGGACTAAAATGAAGACATTTATAGTTGGTCTTACTGGAGCTAGCGGCAGTATATACGGTTTACGACTAATCGAAGAGCTTGCAAAACGAGACTATTTGGTTCACGTTATCGCCACAGATACGGCGAAACAAGTAATTACTTTTGAAACAGATATTTATTTAGAGACCTTTTTAAAAAATTTACAGCAAGAAGGCTACAAGACTGTTCTTGAAGATGCAACAAATTTTTTCGCAAGCGTTGCAAGTGGATCTTATCATACAGATGGAATGATTATCGCACCATGCTCAATGGGGACTCTTGCTGAGATTGCGCATGGCATCTCCGACAATCTCCTTGACCGTGCAGCAGATGTTTGTTTAAAGGAAAGACGTCCACTTATTCTTTTAGCGAGGGAAACACCAGTGAATCTCATTAATCTAGAAAATATGCTGACATTAACAAAAGCAGGTGCCACGATATTTCCAGCTTCGCCTGGCTTTTATAGTAAGCCAACTACACTGAACGACATAATTGATTTTATGGTTGGTAAAATACTTGATTCCTTACAAATTGAAAATAATTTATTCAAGAAATGGAGCTAATAAAATGAAATTTGCAAGAAAATACTTACTCATCCCCTTTATGTTAATGATTCTTTTGACCGTAACCGCCTGTTCGGATACTACTGAATCTACCAAAAGTAGTTCCAATAAAATCACCTTTGGCTTAATTGGTTCGATTGATGCCATCCCCATGATAATTGCCGAAGAACAGGGCTACTTTCAAAAACATAATGTAGAGGTAGAATTGCAGACATTTAAAAGCGCTAAAGATAGAGATGCCGCATTCCAAGGTGGAAATTTAGACGGTATTATTAGCGATTTAATAGCCATTGGTTTATATAACGAAGCAGGATTCGATGTAAAAATCACCGGCTCTACAACTGGAAGCTTTGTATTTCTTGCCAATCCAAGCATTGCTGATATTCATGATTTAAAAGGGAAAAATGTCATTGTTTCCAAAAATACTTCGATTGAATATACATTGGATAAAGCATTAGAATCAGTGGGATTAACAGCTGAGGATGTAACAAAAGAAGAGGTTCCTTCCATTCCAACTAGACTTGAGCTACTTACTAATAACCAAGCAGATGCTGCTGTTCTTCCAGAACCTTTTGTCACCATGGGAATACATGCAGGACTTAAGGAATTAACATCTACAGATTCACTAAAGATTGATCCATTTATTACTGCATTTACGCAAGAATCTATTGAGAAGAAATGTCCTGAAATTATCGCCTTTTATGAAGCCTATGATGAAGCGGTTGATTATTTAAATACACATGCAATTGATGAATATATGGATATCGTTATTGATAAAATTGGTTATCCTGAGGAGCTAAAAGAGCAAATCCAGTTGCCAGAATTCAGAAAAAACAGCCTTGCGAAAGAGGAAGATATACAAGCAGCTTTCGACTGGTTAAAAAGCAAAGAACTATTAACAAAAGAATTAAAACCAGCAGATGTACTATCAAATATAGCGATTAAATAAGGATGTTATCCTTCCTTATGCATTTCATATAAATATTATGGGGGAGCTCCCCCTATTTTTTATCCCACTCGTTAATTTCAGTAAGACTCTCACCTCTTGCTAATTAAAATTCGAAATGGATAAATCTGCTATTGGCTAAAAGGAACTAGAAGCCAATGGGTTGTTCAGCTTCCATTGCTAAAAGTTTTATTTAAAGGAGTTTATAATGTTAGAAATAAAAAATGTAGATGTCTTCTATGATAAAACTAAATCCGCAGTCTTAAAAAATATTAGTTTACAAATCAATACAGGTGAAATCTATGCTGTTATCGGTCCTTCAGGCTGTGGGAAATCAACATTGCTAAAGGCTATCTCTGGTTTAACTCCTTATAGTAAAGGAGCGATTTTGCTAAATAAAGAGAATATCTCGGCAAAACATCATACAATCGGGCTAATTCCCCAAAACTATGGACTGCTACCCTGGAAAACAGTTTTCGCCAATATCCTACTAGCCTTAAAAGTAAAAGGTCGTCACATAGACAGAACAACCTTAAACAACATCGAAGAAATAATGGAAAAACTTGAAATTTCGACACTAAAAGAGCGATATCCAAATAACTTGAGCGGCGGTCAAAAACAGCGAGTTGCGATTGCACGAGCTTTTGTTCTACAACCTGATATCCTTTTAATGGATGAACCATTTTCTGCATTGGATGCGCTGACGAGGGAAAGTATTCAAGAGCTATTTTTGAAGATATGGAAGGAACAAAATATTACAACCTTGCTTATTACTCATAGTATAGAAGAGGCCATTTATTTAGGGACTAAAATTGTGATTATGTCTCCTTCTCCTGGAAGAATAATCACCATTTTAGATAATCCTGTTCACAAGGTTGACAACAAACGAACATCCATAGAGTATTTACAAATCGCAACGGATATTCGAAATATCATGACAAAGGAATGGAAAAAATGAAAATCATTGATAAATGGAAGGATTTCTTATTTGGCTTTATTTCCATTATTCTTCTTTGGTATGCCGCTTCTCTCATCATCAACAAACCAATATTGCCAGCACCTAAAGAGGTTCTTTCTAATCTTTACTCTTTAGTATCACAAGATATTTACATTCATTTAGGCTATAGTCTTGTTCGAATTTTTGTTGGAATAGCAATTTCTGTATGTATCGGTTTACTAGTTGGTGTATTGATGGGGCAATCTAAACAATGGAATAAGATATTAAATCCCATTATTTATTTTACTTATCCCATTCCGAAGATTTCCTTACTGCCAGCTGTCATGCTAATATTCGGCTTAAAAGAGTCATCAAAAATTATTATGATTGTTTTAATTATCGTTTTCCAAATTATTATAGCTGTTCGAGATAGTGTTAAAGATATTCCCAAAGAAACCTACTATATCCTTCGATGTCTTGGCACTAGTAGATGGCGAGAATTTAAAGAAATCACATTACCTGCTGCGCTTTCTTCTATACTTAGCTCTATTCGTATTGCATTAGGAACAGCTACCTCCATTCTATTTTTCACAGAAATATACGGAACGGAATATGGAATGGGCTATTATATAATGGACGCTTGGATGAACATAAATTACCTTGATATGTATAGCGGAATTATCGTCTTAAGCTTAGTAGGTTTTCTTCTTTTTGTACTTATTGATTTAATGGAAAGCACTTTTTTAAAATGGAGAAATACGAATAGTTGATGCGACAAAAGTAAAATAGTGAAAAGAGGCTGGGACAAAAGCATTTCAACTAATAATAAACACGAACTTTCGTATAGATAATATACATAAAAGTTCGTGTTTTTCAGTTTTGAAAATAGTTTAAAAACGAAGTGAAATGGAGCGGAGGACGCTCGACTCCT
>NZ_JVDT01000028.1 GCF_001076885.1 Bacillus sp. 522_BSPC | reverse complement strand
ATGGGAATCAGATCCAATCGTTAAAATTTCTCCACCTAGTTCTCGATAAAGCTTTAATATTTCGATAAATGGCAAAGATTCATTTAAGCTTGTTCTCCAGCCTGAAGTATTAATTTCTAACCCAATGCCTCTTTTAATAGCTGTTTTTAAAACGGAAGCAATGATATCTTCATAGTCTGAAAAGGCATAAAGTCCTCTAGTCGTATGTGCATAGCGCTTCATTAAATCAAAATGTGCAAGGACATCGATATCCGCATAGGTAACTAATTCTAGCATTTCTTTAAAATATGCTAGATAAATATCCTCTTCAGGATGTGCATTCATATATTTTCGAAGGGTTAGTCCATCAAGATTGTGAACAGAACCGAGAATATAATCAAACGGAATACTGGATAATGCGTCTTTATATTGCTCTCGCATTAAATGAGGTTCGCATAATTCAATCCCTAGCTTTATTGTAAGTTGATCTTTATAAGCAGCCTGGCATTTTTTTATATCAGCTAGATAGTTTGTCCAATTCATATGCCCAAAGGTTGGAGCATTTGGATTAACTGAAAAATGTTCTGTAAAACAAATTTCATTTATTCCTTTGCTTATTGCATTTTCGCAAATTTCCATCATTATTGCTTTTGAATCAAATGAATGATTGGAATGATGATGATAATCAATATAATACATAGAAATCTCCTTTTATGATGACCGTCTATTTTGGTCAGTAGATATTTTTTTCACTAAAGCTATTTTATCATAATTATATTTTGATAAAATAAATGGTGAAAAAAGGCGAATATTTGGGATGATGAAAAAAGAATTCAGAAAATTTTTGTTTTAAACTTACTAAACAGGTAGGAATAATATATAATAAGTAATTATAAATAGTAATTAGGAGGAACTAGAAATGACTGAGGTGAAGACGATCAATTGGAAGGATGACAATATCGTACTTTCTATCGATTATCCTAAAGAAAAATATAATGACTATAAAACGGTGATTATTTGTCATGGATTAATTGGCAGTAGAATAGGTGTAGATCGGCTATTTGTAAAGACTAGTAATTTGCTTACAGAAAAAGGGTATTTAGTGATTCGGTTTGATTATAAAGGTTGTGGTGAATCGAGTGGTGAATATGGTCGTAATCGATTATCCGATTTAATAGAGCAAACAGAAGCGATTATTCAATTTGCATATGCAGAGCTTTCGATAAAGGAACTTATTTTGCTTGGTCATAGTCTCGGTGGAGCTGTTGCCTTATTTACTGCTATTAATGATTCACGAGTTAGCCGTTTAATTCAGTGGGCAGCTGTCGGAAAACCAGACTTTGATATAAGAAGAATATTTGGTACGGAAAGGTTGAGCGAATTAGCAGAAAATGAAGTGGTTGATTTTAATGGTTATTCCTTTTATCAAACCTATTTTGAATCATTAGCAGATTTTCGTCCGTTAGAAGTCGCCGATATTTTTTCTGGTGATGTCCTATTAGCGCATGGTTCAGCAGATCAGGATATCCCCTGTTATTATATGGATGAGTATAAAAATAAGTATTTAAAGCGAGAAAAAGGAACGGTTGAAACATTACTTATTGAAAATGGAAAACATACATTTTCATCAACTAGTCAGTTTCATCCATTAATAAATGGAACAATTCATTGGTTAGAAAGTAAATAAGCAAAATACGTAAATGGTAGTACATGTATCATCCATTTGCGTTGTTTGATTTTCCTTTTGAGTGACTTCCTTTAAATGGGATATATAAAATTCTATTTATGATTATTACTATATAGATAGTGCCTATTTGTAGTACTTAGACACTATTTTTTTTAGCAATAATGAGATATAATAAGTTGGTAGTGAAAAAATATAGTAGCTACTACTAATAGTAGATGGTGAAAATAATTAAATTTATCAGTGGCTGTTTTTTGAGGAATGAGTATCATCTCTTTTTTAAATTCTTTACATATAGGGAAACTTTACATAAAGTGCAACTTCTAGCAATGAGGGGTCCTTTCATTCGCACTGTTAGTTAGTAGAACCGACGGGATAAATTAAGTTATTTTGCACAAAAAGGAGAAAGAAAAAATGTATGCATTTACGAGTAGATTTGCAAATGTAGTGTTAAAAATCTTTGGACGAACGAAGGTAATTAATAAGGATAAATTACCGAAAGACACAGGTTATGTCGTTTCCTGTTCTCATATTGGATGGATTGACGTTGTTGCTCTTGGAACATCTTTACTGCCAAATGAGATTCATTTTATGGCGAAGAAAGAGCTATTTGCTAAACCGCAAGCAGCTAAATTCCTCCATAGCATTAATGCTTTTCCAGTCGATAGAGAAAACCCTGGTCCAAGTAGTATTAAAACACCAGTTAAACTATTAAAGGAAAAAAAGATAGTCGGAATATTTCCAAGCGGCACAAGATCGTCAGAGGATGTGCCTTTGAAAAAAGGCGCGGCTACTATTGCTAATTTGGCAAGAGTTCCACTTGTACCAGCTGCATATAGTGGACCAACGGATTTAAAAGGACTGTTAAGCGGTAAAAAAATTCATGTCATATTTGGCGATCCTATTTCGTTAAAAAATGAGGACGGAACGAAGAAAGATCCATCAGACATAACAACGGAATTAAGTAATGTCATGGCTGAGCTACAAAATGAATTAAATAAACTAGGTGGTAAGAAATGATGAATCTACAGAAAGTGAAGGATATATTAAATCGGTATCCTCTGCCTCTAGTGGATGAAATATTAGAATTGCAAGAAGGAAAATTGGCTGTAGGTGTAAAGCAAATTAATAAGGAAGATACATTTGCAAATGGACAAAACCCAAATAATCCAATCATGCCAGGAGTCCTAATTATTGAAGCTATTGCTCAAGTTTCAGCAGTAGCCATTCATAGTGAAGAAAAGCATAGTAATAAATTTGCCTTGTTAGCAGGCATTAATCATTCAAGAATTCGAAAGCCTGTTTTTCCTGGTGATGAGCTTTGTATGGAAGTTATCGTGGAAAAGGTGAAAAATAGCTTTGCGAAAGCAAAGGGCAAAGCTACGGTAGCTGGAGAATTAATCTGCGAAGCGGAGTTTCTTTTTTCATTTCAATAAAATAGAAAAATGAAGTCACGGTCCTAGAGCATATGTATTTGGGCCGTGACTTTATTTATTGTATAAAATAATTTTACGCATCCAACTTATTTATAAAAATTCCAATCCTTCCTTAAAATAATGACCATTCCCTATCAAATATTTCATAGATTACAAGACTATTTTCTAGTAAGAAGGCATATATCTGTATGAGAAAGGGGATGTACCTATTATGCAAACCTCCAAAACGCGTACATTAATCCAATATTTGAATACAACAATATTAGGAATCATCCTAATGTTTATCCTTATTGCTGGAATTACAACTTCTATTTTTTCTTTCAAATTGACTTCAGATAATGTTGCCAGTATTTTAAAGTCTGTCAATACTACGGAAATTTATACGGAAATATTTCATAGTGAAAATCATCTTTTTCCAAAATCAGATGGAAAGGGACTTTCATTAGGCAATATTCTGTTCCAAATTGCCACCAATATTCGTTTAGATGACACGCGAACACTTTTAGGAAGAGAACTTCCTGCCTTAACTTTTTTTCATACCGAAATTGTTGTTGCAGAGGAAGGGACAAGCCTTGCTAATCTTCCATTTGAGTCTACTCCTTCTGAAGAGCTTATGAAAAACCCTAAAGAAGTAGATGAGGAAAAAGTGGAGAAGGAAGAAAAGCCTTCAGAGAATAAAGCACCAGTAACAGAGCCTAAAAATAAAACAGTTTTAGTTTATAATACGCATAATCTAGAAGCATATTTGCCACTATTGAAGAATGCAAATGAAAATGAAGCAGTAAGCTCCGATGAACGAGCAAATGTTGTTGGATTAAGTAATAAACTAAGTAATCTATTACAAGATGAGGGAATTGGAGTTCAACTAGATAAAACGAATATTAACCAAAAACTTCTTGATAGAGGATGGAACTATTTTTCATCTTATAGCGTATCAAAGGAAGTGGTTGAGACAGCAGTTAGCGAAAATAAACATTTAAACTATTTAATTGATATACATCGAGATTCAGCTAGGAAAAAAACGACAACAGCAACAATTGAAGGAAAAAGCTATGCAAAACTATTATTCATTATTGGCGATGCAAATAAAGGATATGAAAAAAACCAGGAATTTGCGAAAAAGCTTCATGCTGAATTGGATAAAAAATATCCTGGAATTTCAAGAGGTGTATTCTTAAAAGGAAAAGAAGAAGGAAATGGGGTATATAATCAAAACTTCTCTGATCGTGCTATTCTTTTAGAAGTAGGTGGAGTAGACAATACACAAGCAGAATTGAATCGAAGCATGGAAGCATTTGCTGACATATTCAGCAAAGTATATTGGGAAGAAAATGATGCAACACAGCAGTAATAATAAAAAAGATGGATCTTCACTTAAATTTGAGGTCCATCTTTTTTATTCATTCAATCATTTATTTTACTCAGTAAATATTGTTTATACCTTCTTAGTGCCGCTTCACTTGTTAAATGAAATTGGCGCATTACCTTCTCATCACTTGCTCCTGTTGCTAATGCCTCTAATATAGCTGCATTTCGAAGATTGACAGCAGAAATTTTACGTAAGCCTGCTCTTCTTACTTCATCTTTAATCATTTCTTGAATTGCACGGACAGATAGTGCTTTTGGTTTTTGCCGATCATAATCATATTGGAAGGAATATGAGATATTGTTGAAAGCTATAAATACAGGATCATTGGAATAATATTTTGGGCGAAACGCTTCCGGTATAGAAAAATAGTAATCTCGTAATTTAGTCATTATATCATGAGAAAGTGGAAGAGTTAACGGAGCATCCTCTCTATTGAGGGTAAGCTCTCCTTGTGCTAAGTTTAAATCTTTCATCTTGATACGATATATATCGATAGGTGTTAGTCCAAAGTTTTTTAATATAGCCACGATTGTCCAATTTCTTGATAGCAGATAATTTCTAGCTGATTTTTTGGTGCTTTCTATATCCTTTATTAACAGATGCTGCAATAATTTATTATATTCTTCGCTTGTAATAAAGTCTTTTGTGGTTAGAGGACGTAGTGGAGACGCTTCTGCTAGTTTATGAATTTCATGTGCGCAAACACATTGATGGTAAATCATTAATCGGCTTAGTACAGATGCAAGGCGGCGAATAGTAGCTTGTGATAATTGCTTATCCTTTAAATAATGAAAGTAAGCGCGAATATCATCGGCACGCAAAGCTTTAATTGTTTCGAATTTAGTGTTTTCTTTGTATATATCGAGCCAGCTAAAGAATTTCTTTAAGTCAGATTCATACTGTTTTAATGTAAGTTTGCTCCGTCCAGACTGGTTTAAGTTCTCCATATAATCAAGTGCATAATCAGGCAAGGTAATCATTTGTTATGTTCCATCCTTCTTATGAATTTTTTTCAAACAATTCGAAATGCAATAACCCCTCTTCTCATTTTGACATAGGTTAAAGAAGGAGAGAGAAAGGGGATTTTTAAATTGATCAGAATTAAAGTTGGTGAGTCTGTATACCAATATCATACTAAATTGGAGCACTATTTTTCAAAAATTAAGCATAATATCATTGGAAATAATTTAACCTTTTCTACACCTTATGGAAATCAAAAGCTGCTCTATGCGGATTGGACAGCAAGTGGCAGATTATATAAGACTATTGAGGATAAGATTACAAAAAACCTTGGCCCGTATGTTGCCAATACACATACTGAATCAAATATAACGGGAACTTATATGACAAAAGCATATACGGATGCAAAACGAATCATCAAAAAGCATGTTCATGCAGATGAGAATGATATTATATTATTTGATGGCTTTGGTATGACAGGAGTGGTCAACAAACTGCAAAGAATAATGGGTTTAAAGAATACTTGTTTTACTAACGAAAAAATAGCTGTAGTTTTTGTCACACATATGGAACATCATTCTAATTATTTATCCTGGCTTGAGACAAATGCAGAAGTCATCATGATAAAGCCGAATGCAAATGGAGATGTAAATAGAGAGCATTTAGAATCCTTGCTAGAGCAATATAAGGACATACCATTAAAAATAGGGGCATTTACAGCGTGTTCCAATGTTACTGGAAGGAAAACGAATTACCATGAGCTTGCGAAAATTATGCATCAGCATAAAGGTTATTGCTTTGTCGATTTTGCTGCTTCAGCTCCGTATGTAGCAATGAATATGCATCCTGATAATAAAGAGGAACGATTAGATGCTGTTTATTTCTCCCCTCATAAATTCCTGGGAGGTCCTGGAACGAGTGGCGTGCTTGTCATGTCAAGGAATCTCATTTATTCGAATATACCAGATCATCCAGGCGGAGGAACAGTAGATTTTACAAATGAATGGGGAGATATTCTTTATAAAAAAGAGGACGAAGAGAGAGAAGATGGTGGAACACCAGGATTTCTACAAGCTATTAAAACAGCATTATGTATTCAATTAAAAGAAGCGATGGGAATAGAAAGAATAGAGAAAAGGGAGAAAGAATTAGTACAGCTAGCAATGACTGAACTTAAAAAAATAAAAAAACTACGAATTCTTGAAGCAGAAAACGAAGATAGATTAGGGATTATCTCCATTATTTGCGAAGATATTCACTATGATTTAGTCGCACAGTTACTGAATGATCGTTTTGGTATTCAAGTAAGAGGTGGTTGTTCATGTGCAGGGCCATATGGGCATTATTTACTATCTATTACAAAAGAACATTCCAAAGAAATAAGTAAAGAAATACAAGAGGGAAATTTTTCGCATAAGCCAGGCTGGGTGCGAATTTCCCTTCATCCAACAATGAGCAATGAGGATATCTATTTTATTGTTGGAGCTATTAAAAAGATAATAAATCATCATGAAGAATGGAAAAAAGATTATATTACTACACCGTCAAATGGTGAGTATCCAGCATTAAGAAAAGGCGAAATCGACTTGAAGGACTTGTTCGTGATATAAGTTGCATCAACGAAAGCCTTAAAAAAAGAAGATTGGATAAAAGTATTTCACCCCATGTTAAAACCAAAAAATCACACGAAAGTGATTGTTTGGTTTTTTATTAGTTTTTAAAAATGCTGTATCATTTTTCCCCTTAGCCGGAATATTCTTCACTATCTGTGTGGCTAAGGAGGCTTGAGTTGCTCCCCTGTGTATCGAGTGTTTGTAGCGTAATAAAACGAATTAGGTTATTATACTTGACTATATTTAAAAAAAGAAATTCTCAGCAGTAGATGAGATGAATGAAGCTTTATTTAAGAGCAACATTAAAGATTCTTCGTCTTTTACAGCTTCTCTATTTCATTTTGTCTCTGTTTAGAGGGGGAGTAAATAGATTGAAAATTTAATAAAATATTGACTACCAATATTTTCTTTTATATAATATGATTGATTAATCAATCAATTAAAAAGAATGGAGATTTATATGGCCAAACCACGATCTGAACAAAAGAAAGATGATATTTTTAAGGCAGCGTTAAAATTGTTTTCACATAATGGTTTTAGTAAAACAACTATTAAGGATATTGCTGCAGAAGCTGGTGTTAGTTTTGGAACCGTATTTACTTATTATGAAAACAAGGATGCTTTGTTTACAGAATGCGTTAATAGACCTCTGCAATTATTTAAAGAGGTTATAAATGAAACCAAGAAAGACCTTGCCGATTTAACCGAAGAAAAATTAAAAGATATTATTCGAAAACATCTTGATTTATTTATGGAGTCAGAAAAAGAACTCCGCATTGTCCAATATGTGATTGGACAGCCAGATAGGTTCTCTGAAATTAATGCACTAGACGAATTTGTCGTACTTTTTTTAGGTTATATTCAAGAAATAGTTCATACAGGAATGGAAAAGGGCTTTTTACCAAAAAGTAATCCTGAAGAGGTTGGTTATGGATACCTAGCATTCTTAATGGGGGCAAGGTTAACCTATTCAGATCAAGCCTACCCTATGTTTACGCGTGCATTTACAAATCAAGCCTATCGCTTATTTGGAATGGAAGGGAAATGTGATGATGAAAACATTTAGTCAATTGCATATTTCTCTTCGTATTCGCATGTATTTACAATTTGTTACTTCTTTAACATCTAGTGCAATAATCCCTTATATTTCTGTTTATTTTAGTTCATTAATTGGAACTACGATAACCGGAGTAATTGTTATCATAGTCATCTTATCTGGTATAATTGGCGCATTAATTGGTGGCTACTTATCAGACAGAATCGGCAGAAGAAAAATGATGATAATTGCAGAACTAGGGGTAGGTATAACCTATCTTGTCATTGCAGCCTTTAATTCACCATGGATTAATCTTCCATATATTAGTGCTGGTTTATTTATGATTAATTTATTTTTTAATGGCATGTTTTTCCCCGCTTCTACTGCAATGATTCATGATTTAGTATTAGCAGAGCAACGGAAATTTGTTTTTACAGCGATGTACTGGCTAGCTAATTTAGCAACAGCACTTGGAACCATTACAGGGGCTTTTTTCTTTATGGACTATCATTTCTATTTCTTCTTTTCAGTCGGCCTTGTTTCAATTATATCTAGCTTCATTACTTATCTATTTATTAAAGAATCGCTAATGAAAAGGCATGATATAAGGAATGCTCATACATCCAAATCTACTATTTGGTCTAATTATCAATATGTTTGGAAGGACCAAACTTTTATGCTTTATTTACTTTCCTGTTTACTTATCTTTTCTCTTGAGAATCATTTAACGAATTATATCGCCATTCATTTAAGAGATACGATGGAAGATACTATTCTCTTCGGTATTCTTCCTGTTAATGGCATAAATATGGTGGGGATTCTTCATGCGGAAAATACCATATTTGTAGTTTTTTGTGTGGGTATGGTTACTTGGATGATGAAAAAACTATCTGACTATAAGCAATATTTTATTGGCATGTGTTTATTTGTTGTTAGTTATTGTATTCTAACCTATATTTCTTCACCAGTATGGCTTATTATTATCATGCTGTTTATTTCAATAGGTGAATTAATGTATGTTCCGATTAATCAAAGCATCCTTGCAGATTTAGTGAATGAAAATTACCGAAGTTCTTATTTAGCTTTAAATGGATTAATTGGTCAAGGACAAATGATTTTAGCTGGACTAGCCATTACGATAAGCAGTAAGCTATCCGCCTTAACAATGTCTTTAGGATTATTCTCATTTGGGATAGTAGGGTTGTTATTAATGGGTTATGTTGTTAAAAAAGAAACTAATTCTAAAAAGCAAGTGAACATAACAGAAATAATTTAATAAAATTCTACTATTATTTTTGTTTTATACTTTAAAGTTTGAATATTCTTTATTTAAGGAAAAGGCCTATTTAAATGAAAATTTATGCTATAATAACTATAATTTGATAATAAGCAAACCACAAGGGGAGCGTAATGCTGAGAGTGATCAATAGATCTGACCCTTCGAACCTGTTAGTTAATTCTAACGTAGGAATGTGGGAAGAGTTCATATAGTATGCTATATAATTCATTTCGCGCGTTAGTTCTCCTTTTGGTCTGCAATAAAAGGAGTTTTTTTTATGAAAAATATGAGATTAGTTGTCATGATAGAAGTGGCAATCATGGCTGCCATTGCACTTATTCTAGATTTATTGCCATCCATTCCCGTTTTTAACACATCCATTTCTTTTGCAATGGTACCTATTTTTATCGTAGCTTTTCGCTGGGGCTTTAAAGCTAGCACTATTGCAGGTTTCTTATGGGGCGTTTTACAAATAGTTGTCGGTGATCTGCAGGCATTAAGTTTTTGGCAAGTAATTTTAGAATATTTATTTGCTTTTGCATGTATTGGATTTGCTGGATTATTTGCTTCATCTATTCAAAATGCTTTAAAAACGGAACAAAAAGGGTTAGCGACTGGCTTAATTATTTTGGCAGTGGTTGTTGGTGGATTTACTCGCTATATTTGGCATTTCATTGCAGGTGTGACTATTTGGGCGAGCTATGCACCAGAAGGAATGTCACCATTTATCAATTCCTTGATTGTAAACGGTGGTTCATACTTAGGAGCAACAATACTATGTTCTATAATCCTCGTTCTTTTATTAATTTCAGCACCACGGATTGTGCTTGATAGACCATCAAATGGGATAGCGAAAAAATAAGGTCCGTATTAAGTATCAAAAGGCACTCCTGAGGGAGCGCCTTTTTTGTGGTATAATATTACAAAAAAGAATCTGTTGATGAAAGAAATGCATCGATAATAATGATAGTAAAATGCTTTTCACACTCTTAAACCAGTAAGACTCTACCGGAAAGAAGGTTAAAACAATATGATGATTACGTTAAAAAATGGGATAGAAATTCAAATTAGTTCCTATAAAGAAGCTGACTTTTCGTCGATTCACACCTTAAATGAACAAGAAGCATGGAGCAATCTAGTGAAGAAAAAGGATGATGCAAAAGCTGCTTGGAATCATTCGAATATTGCTTATGTTGCAACTGTTGATGATAAAATAATAGGCTATATTAGAGGAATCACCGATCAATCGATAACTCTATTCATTTGCGAATTACTCATTGACCAAGCTTATAGGGGATTAGGCGTGGGGCAGGAACTCCTATACTATGTACATAGCTTATATCCAACTACTAGAGTAGAAATGCTTGCTTCTAGTACTTCTCAAACCTATTATGAAAACAAAGGTTTTCGCCCTTTTTATGGATTTAGAAAAACGTTTGCTGAATGGAATAGATGATTTTGTATAATACATATAATTTGATTAGTAGGAAAGGAGAGCCATCTGTTGGATGGTTCTTTTTTTGTCGAATTATATGTTAATATGAAACTAGGGATATTCCCAATACGTCTATTATTCTAGTAACTCGACTTTCCATGAACAACTCCAAGGAGGAACAAATGACAGAAATAAATTATTCGTTTCAGAAAAAACCAACAAATAAAAAAGTAATTGTTGGTCTTATTATAGCGGTTTTAGTAGTAGTTATATCCATTATTTTGCTTTTTCTCTATCCGTTTGGTAATAAGGAGAAAGTGGATTACTTTCAAGGAGAAAATCCAGTTTTATTGAATGGTGAACAAATTGGGAATGCTATTTTTGATAAAGATACAGTATATTTACCATTAAGTATTTGGCAGGAAAAAATAGATGGAAGTATCACATATGATGAAAATAGTAATTCTGTTATTGTGACGACAAAAGATAAAGTTATTCAGTTTCCAACTGATTCTGTTTCTTATTATGTTAATGATAAGAATACAGAGCTTTCCTTTCAGCCTTTAAAAGATGAGGACGGGACAATTTATGTGGCATTAGATCCATTAGCTACGTTTTATCCGATTAAATATACGATTTTAGAAAAAGAACAAGTAGTACTCTTGGAAGAGAATGGACAAGAAAGAGCGGATGGAACATTTACTTCTAAAAAAGTCAGGCAGGATTTCACCAAATTGCGTTCTGGTGCAACATTATCTGCTCCTTATACGGATGAGTTAGTTCCTGGTGAACAGGTAACGATTGAAAATGAAGTAGAAGATTTCTATTTTGTCAGAAAAGAGAATGGAATCGCAGGTTTCGTAAAAAAGAAATACGTGAAAAAAGGAAAATCAGAAGTAGTTCAGGTCGAATTAGAACAGCTGGAACCAAAGCTGAACAAAATCGATGGACCAATTCAATTGACCTGGGAAGCAGTATATTCAAGAAATCCAGACACTTCAAGCATTCCAAAAATGAGCGGAGTAAATGTTGTGTCTCCAACATGGTTTAAGCTTTCTGGAAATGATGGGAATGTATCAAATTTAGGGTCAACAGCCTATGTAGATTGGGCACATAAACAGGGTTATCAAGTATGGGGGTTATTCTCCAATGATTTTGATCCGGATAAAACACATGAAGTTTTAAAGGATTATCAAAAAAGACAGACCGTTATTAGGCAGCTTTTGGTCTACAGTGAAATGTATAAATTAGATGGTCTTAATATCGATATTGAGAATGTTCGCGAAGAAGATGGGAAATATGTAACACAGTTTGTTCGAGAAGCAACGCCCTATTTACATGAGGCAGGCATTACGGTTTCGATGGATATTACCTTTATTGCAGACGGAAATTATTCTGCATTCCTGCAAAGAGACCATTTGGCAGAAATAGTCGATTATCTTATTGTGATGGCATATGATGAACATTGGGCAACAAGTCCGATTTCTGGAAGTGTTGCGAGTTTCCCTTGGGTGGAAGCAAATTTAGAAACCTTACTTGATGTTGTACCAAGTGATAAGCTCGTTTTAGGAGTACCGTTATATGCACGATTGTGGGAGGAGAAAGAAAATGGAGAAGTTTCTTCTAAATCCCTTTCCATGGCAAGTGTGGAGGAATGGTTAAAAGAGCATAATGTTACTCCAACATATGACGAAGTTAGTGGTCAAAACTACGGGGAATATGTTGATAAAGAAACAAAATCAACGTACAAAATTTGGCTAGAGGATGAATTATCCTTGGCGAAAAGAGCTGAATTAGTAGAAAAGTATAATTTAGCTGGTCTTGGAAGCTGGTCGCGGACTTTTGCCAATGAAACAGCTTGGACAGCATTAACGTTAGAGAAGTAGGAGCAATAACAGAAAAAAACCTTTTTCTTAAATTGGAAAGTGGTTTTTTTCATGTCTTTTTATATTTTAAATAACTTCACTATATTTTGTAGTTCATCTGCTAATTGAGCAAGCGCTAAAGAGGAATTGAACTTCTTCAGAAGTTTTCTTCATCGTATCGATGGTCGTTTCCGTGTCATTTTGAATGATTTGGATAAGCTTTGCAATATTTTCTGTTGAAGAAGTAGACTCTTCTGCGACTTGAACAGGAGAATAATTGATTGTTAAAAGTTGGATGATAGTGAAATGATTATTCTTTTAGGAACTTCTAATCTATTTAAAGAAGGAGTAAAGAAACAGTTAGACAGTTCAACAAGAGCTACCAAAGTTGCATGTTGGTGATGATAATCCAATATTTAATTCATGGATCAATCTTTCAGAAAATAGCAATATTTGCTATTGTATAAGGAAGAAAGCTTTAATGGCATTCTATTGTTTTTTCTTCCTGCTTTTGGGGAAACGTATAAAAAATGATTGGAAAAGGAGCGAATATAATGGCAATTAATAATCCGAGTCGAGAAGAAATTGGTGCTATTCTAAAAAAGGCAAAGAGAATTGCGGTAGTCGGTTTAAGTGATAATCCTTCACGAACCTCTTATATGGTATCTGAAGCAATGAAGAATGCAGGTTATGAAATCATCCCTGTTAATCCTACAGTAGATGAAGTGCTCGGCGTTAAAGCTGTAAAAAAATTAACAGACATTGAAGGACATGTTGATATTGTCAATGTATTTAGAAGATCTGAATATTTGCCAGAGGTTGCAGAAGAGTTTGAAAAAATTGACGCAGATGTTTTTTGGGCACAATTAGGTCTCGTACATGAAGAAACATTTAATCAATTAAAAGAAAAAGGCTATACAGTGATCATGGATCGCTGTATTAAAGTGGAACATGCAATGACGAAATAGGATATTATATTAAAATAGATATGGGTGAAAAGCAGAATGGTTATAAAAAATCATTCTGTTTTTTTTGTTCCAACATGCAAAGAATACATAAAACATTCCTGTAATTTGATTAAATAAAACGTTATCATATGCTAAAAATGGAAACTGATTTAATAAACTTATTCGTTTTTCCTAAGAATCTGTGTTAACATAATATAGATAAATAGAGGGAAACCTTTTAAAAAAATACTTTTGCTTTTTTGATGATTGGTATAATATTGGTTTTGCCGGGAAAAAATCGAAAGATAAAATGAAAAAAATGAACGTGAAAAATGAGATTATGTGCTACAATACGATGTAAGAACAATTGTTCTGTTTTGGAATTGGTATCAACAACTGTTTATTAAAAATTCAATAAATTTGAAAGCGAAAAAGAAGGTGGAAAGAGAAGCCTTCTTTTAAGGTCGTCTAATAAAGAAAAGTAGTTATTCCATTAAATTTTAATATTTAAGAGGATAATTCATTTTTTAGACGAATACATAAACAATTGTTCGACATGATACATAGAAAGATAATATGTCGGATTTGTAGAAGTGAAAGGGGTATGTCAGTGGCAAAGAATCAGCAAGCATTCGAATATAATGATGATGCCATTCAAGTGTTAGAAGGATTAGAAGCTGTAAGGAAGCGTCCTGGGATGTATATAGGGAGTACAGATTCTAGAGGTTTGCATCATCTTGTATATGAAATTGTAGATAACGCAGTCGATGAAGCACTGGCTGGATTTGGAGATACGATTATTGTAAAAATCCATCGTGACAATTCCATAAGTGTGAAGGATAAAGGACGTGGAATGCCAACTGGAATGCATAAGATTGGAAAGCCAACACCTGAAGTTATCTTTACCATTCTTCATGCTGGAGGAAAATTTGGACAAGGTGGTTATAAAACAAGTGGTGGCCTGCATGGTGTAGGCGCATCTGTAGTTAACGCGTTATCAGAATGGGTTGTTGTAAATATTAAGCGTGATGGTTTTGTTTATGAACAGCGTTTTGAAAATGGTGGTAAACCTGTTTCGACACTTGAAAAAATCGGGAAAACAAACCAAACTGGAACAACGATTCACTTTAAGCCAGATCCAGCGATTTTTTCCACAACAACGTACAATTATGAAACACTTTGTGAGCGATTAAGAGAATCTGCCTTTTTGTTAAAAGGACTGCGAATTGAAATTATTGATGAAAGAAACAATAAGCAAAGTGTTTTCCATTATGAAAATGGGATTGAAGCATTTGTAGAATATTTAAATGAAGAGAAAGATTCTCTTCATCCAGTTGTTAGCCTAGAGGGAGAGAGCAATGGAATTGAAGTAGAATATGCCTTTCAATTCAACGATGGTTATTCCGAAAATGTTCTGTCATTTGTGAATAATGTTCGTACAAAAGACGGCGGTACCCATGAAGCTGGCGCGAAAACAGCGATGACACGTATGTTTAATGAATATGCTCGAAAAGTCAGCCTCCTAAAAGAAAAAGACAAAAACTTAGATGGTTCTGATATTCGGGAAGGGCTGTCTGCGATTGTGTCTGTTCGTGTACCAGAAGATTTACTACAATTCGAGGGACAAACAAAGGGTAAATTAGGCACAAGTGAAGCAAGATCAGCTGTAGATGCGGTCGTATCTGAACACCTAGCCTATTTCTTTGAAGAAAATCCTGAAGTAAGTTCTCTTTTGATTAAAAAGTCTATTAAAGCAGCACAAGCAAGAGAAGCAGCTCGAAAAGCGCGAGAAGAAGCAAGAAGCGGCAAAAAGCGTAAGCGTGGCGAAGCGGTTCTTTCTGGTAAGCTCACACCTGCGCAATCAAAAAATCCACAGAAAAATGAACTTTATTTAGTGGAAGGGGATTCAGCTGGTGGATCTGCGAAGCAAGGAAGAGACCGTCGTTTCCAAGCGGTACTGCCTCTTCGTGGGAAAGTTATCAATACAGAAAAAGCAAAGCTAGCAGATATTTTTAAAAATGAAGAGATTAATACAATCATCCATGCTATCGGTGCAGGGGTTGGAGCGGACTTTAAGGTAGAGGATGCTAACTATGATAAAGTCATTATCATGACGGATGCAGATACCGATGGAGCTCATATTCAAGTACTTCTGTTAACGTTTTTCTATCGCTATATGAAACCACTAGTTGAAGCTGGGAAAGTATATATCGCTTTACCACCTTTATACAAGGTAAGCAAAGGTTCTGGAAAAAAAGAAGTCATCGAATATTCATGGAGTGATGATGACCTGCAAGATGCGATTAAGAAGATTGGTAAAGGATATATCCTGCAACGTTATAAAGGTCTAGGCGAGATGAATGCAGATCAACTGTGGGAAACAACAATGAATCCAGAAACAAGAACGTTAATCCGGGTGAAAATTGATGATCTTGCACGGGCTGAGCGTCGTGTAACAACATTAATGGGAGATAAAGTAGAGCCACGTAGAAAATGGATTGAATCAAATGTTGCCTTCGGATTAGAAGATGAAGGGAACATTTTAGAAAATGAAAATATTACGGTTGCAGAGGAGGGAAGTCCATCATGAGTTCATTAGAACAATATCGTGATCTACCCTTAGAAGATGTTATCGGTGACCGTTTTGGACGGTATAGTAAATACATCATTCAAGAGAGGGCACTTCCTGATGCGAGGGATGGGTTGAAGCCTGTACAGCGCCGTATCCTTTATGCCATGCATGTAGAAGGTAATACACATGATAAACATTTTCGGAAATCAGCCAAAACAGTCGGTAACGTAATTGGTAACTATCATCCACATGGAGATTCTTCTGTCTATGACGCCATGGTGCGGATGAGTCAAGAATGGAAGGTTCGAAATGTCTTAATTGAAATGCATGGAAATAACGGAAGCATTGACGGTGATCCGCCAGCAGCAATGCGTTATACAGAGGCAAGGCTATCTGCTATTTCAGCTGAATTACTGCGTGATATTGAAAAAAGAACCGTTGATTTCATCCCAAACTTTGATGATACATCCAACGAACCGACCGTTCTGCCTGCAAAATTCCCAAACCTATTAGTGAATGGTTCAACAGGTATCTCGGCTGGATATGCAACAGATATACCACCCCATCACTTAGGGGAAGTAATTGATGGTGTGATTGAGCGAATGGATTCGCCAAATTGTACGGTTGAAGACATCATGAAGCACATTAAAGGACCGGATTTTCCAACAGGCGGTATTATCCAAGGAGTAGAAGGCATTAAAAAAGCCTATGAAACTGGAAAAGGGAAAATTATTGTCCGCGGGAAAACGGAAATTGAAACATTACGAGGCGGCAAACAGCAAATCGTTATTACGGAGGTTCCTTATGAGTTAAATAAGAGCAATCTCGTTAAAAAAATTGATGAATTGCGATTAGATCGAAAAGTAGAAGGAATTGCAGAGGTTAGAGATGAAACCGATCGAACAGGCTTGCGTATTGTCATTGAGCTGAAGAAAGAAGTCGATGCAAACGGGATTTTAAATTTCTTATTTAAAAACACCGATTTGCAGATCACTTATAGCTTTAATATGGTTGCCATTCATAACAAACGTCCGAAACTAATGGGCATCATTGCTTTATTAGATGCCTATATTGAACATCAAAAGGAAACAATTAAACGACGTACAGAATTTGACTTAAAAAAAGCCAAGGATCGTCAACATATTGTTGATGGTTTAATTAAGGCGCTATCGATATTGGATGAAGTAATCGCAACGATTCGTGCATCTAAAGATAAACGAGATGCGAAAAATAACTTAATCGCTGCTTATCAATTTACGGAGCCACAAGCAGAAGCAATCGTTTCATTACAGCTATATCGTTTAACGAATACAGATATAACTGCATTAGAAGCAGAGGCTGCAGAATTAGCAGAAAAAATTGAAGAGTGGACCGCAATTCTAGCAAGTGAAAAGAAATTGCTTTCTGTTATTAAAAAGGAACTAAAAGAAGTAAAAAAACGCTTTATTAGTGAAAGACGCACATTGATTCAAGATGAAATTGAGGAAATCAAAATTAATCTTGAAGTATTAGTGGCGAGTGAAGATGTGATTGTAACTGTCACAAAGGATGGGTATATTAAACGAACAAGTCAACGTTCTTACGCAGCAAGCAATGGCCAGGATTTCGGAATGAAGGATACGGATAGAATTCTTTCTAAAATTGATGTGAACACAACAGAAGTAGTATTATTATTCACAGATAAAGGAAACTATTTATATTTACCTGTTCATGAATTACCGGATATACGCTGGAAGGATCTAGGACAGCATATTTCTAATATTATTCCAATTGACCGAGACGAATCAATTATAAATGCTATGCCAATTAAGGATTTTGAACAATCTCAATATCTGCTTTTCTTTACGAAAAATGGAATGGCTAAGAAATCAGAATTGATTAATTATAGAGCACAACGCTATTCAAAACCGCTAGTAGCCATTAATCTTAAAGGTGATGATAAAGTAGTTGATGTTCACCTTACTAATGGCAAACAAGAAGTGTTAATTGCCACACATATAGGTTATTCTTTACGATTCCATGAAGAAGAAATCAATATAGTTGGAGCAAGAGCAGCAGGTGTCAAAGGTATTAATCTAAAAGACAACGATTATGTGGTAGCTGGAAAAGTAATTACAAATCCGCAAGCAGAAAGTATCGTGATTATTACACAGCGTGGTTCTATCAAGAAAATGAAGCTTTCTGAATTTGAATTCTCTGGAAGAGCAAAACGTGGGTTAATTATGCTTCGTGAATTAAAAGCAAACCCACATCGAATTGTTGGTATGGCTGTTGTCAAAGCACAAGATACAGTTTACATACAAACAGAAAAAGGGGAGATAGAATCTGTGAAAATTGCAGAGCTCCGCTTTAATGATCGCTATTCGAATGGCTCCTTTGTTATCGATGAAACAGAGGCAGGAAAGATTATCGAATTGTGGGAAGAAAAAGCTAGTCAAGAGGAAGAATAATTAAGTAAGTATCCGCCGGTAGAACCGGCGGTTTTAATTTCGCCC
>NZ_JVDT01000027.1 GCF_001076885.1 Bacillus sp. 522_BSPC | reverse complement strand
AGAGATTGTTCGTCTTTAAAGATTAGTTATTTAGATTTGTCCCAACCTCTTATAAAAACATACAAAAATGAGACTATACACACTGCATTCAGTAATGTGTATAGTCTCAACTTGCTTAATAAGTGGATGATCTCTCTATCTAATAGTTCATTCCATCTATTTTTGTTCTACGGGTTTCTTTAATAATCCTAACAATAACGCAGATACAACAGCACCGATTACAATTGCTAGTAGGTATAACATCGGATTTCCATCAACCAATCCAACAACAAAAATACCGCCATGTGGTGCTCTTAGTCCAATATTAAATAGCATGGATAGCCCGCCTGTTACTGCTGCTCCAATTGCTACAGATGGAATAACACGCAATGGATCTGCTGCAGCAAATGGAATGGCACCTTCTGTAATGAACGATAATCCCATAATAAAGTTTGTTAAGCCTGCATCTTTTTCTTGTTTCGTAAATTTCTTTTTAAATAAAACAGTTGCTAACGCAATTGCAAGTGGAGGAACCATACCTCCAGCCATGATTGCAGCCATTGGTTCAAAAACACCATTAGCAATAAGACCTGTACCAAAGACATATGCTGATTTATTGATTGGCCCTCCCATATCTATAGCCATCATTGCACCTAATATAATTCCAAGGAGAACAGCATTTCCTGTACCAAGATTTGATAACCAGTTAGTCATCCCTGTATTGATTGCTGAAACTGGCTCCATGATAACGTAATTCATGATAAGACCGGTAAAGAAAATTCCTAATAATGGATAGAGTAAAATCGTTTTTATACCTTCTAATGATCTTGGAAGAACTTCTAATAATTTTTTCAGACCAATTACTATATAACCAGCTAAGAAACCACCGATTAAGCCACCAAGGAATCCGGCACCACCTTGTGCTGCCATAAAGCCGGCAACCATACCTGGTGCAAAGCCTGGGCGATCAGCAATACTCATTGCAATAAACCCTGCAAGAACTGGTACTAATAAGGCAAAAGCATTATCGCCACCAATGTACTTAATAACCGCTGCAAACGCATTATAGCTTGGATCATTTGGATCAGCTGAGTTATAACCGAACATAAAAGATATAGCGATTAGAATCCCGCCTCCAACAACGAATGGTAACATATTTGATACACCACTCATTAGATGTTTATAAATTTGGCCTCCAATCCCTTTTTTTCCTTCCTCTTTTCCTTCGCTAGAGCTACCAGAACCACCTTGATAAACTGGAGCTTGCTTTTTCAAAGCTCGATTAATTAATTCTTCTGGTTTACGGATACCATCTGCAACAGGGGTTTCAAGCACATGTTTTCCATTAAAACGCTCCATTTGTACTTTTGTATCTGCCGCCACAATTACGGCTGTTGCATTTTCAATTTCTTCTGCTGTCAGAACGTTTTTCGCTCCGCCAGATCCATTTGTTTCAACCTTAATGTCTACACCCATTTCAGCAGCTTTCGCTTTTAATGAATCGGCTGCCATATAAGTATGAGCAATACCAGTAGGACAAGCAGTTACTGCAACTATGAAATTCTTTTTATCTGCTATATTTTCCTCTTGTGATTCTTCCTCGACATCATAGCTATCAATAACTGCAAGAACATCCTGTTTAGAAGCAGCATTTAACAGCTTCGAACGAACTTCTTCTTTTAGCAATAAAGTTGATAGTCTTGATAATGCCTCCAAATGTGTATTATTTGCCCCGTCTGGTGCTGCAATCATAAAGAATAGATTGGCAGGCTGCCCATCTAGTGACTCATAATCAACCCCACTAGTAGATCGACCAAATGCAATAGCAGGAGATTTTACTGCACTTGTTTTTGCATGAGGAATGGCAATCCCTTCCCCAATACCTGTTGTACTTTGCTCTTCCCTTTTTAAAATAGCCTCTTTATACGTTTCTTTATCTATTAACTTTCCTGCTGAATAAAGAATATCGACTAGTTGATTGATTGCATCAATCTTTCCATTTCCTTCAATATTTAAAAGGATAGTTTCTTGCGTTAATAATTCGGTAATTTTCATCCCATAACGCTCCTTTTTCATTAATTTTCTATTTCAACCTTACTATTTTGTTAAATGAATTCCGTTTTATGCTTGTAGTTGGACTTGTGGAAGGAGACTCTCTACCTTCTCCTTTGTACATAATCCTATCGAAAATGCTGTAGCACTTCCTGAAGCAATGCTATAGCGGAAGGATTCTTTCATATCCTGTGTCTCTACATATTTAGCAAGAAATCCTGCTACCATACTATCTCCTGCACCAACAGAGCTTTGCACTTCTCCTTTTGGTACTGTACTAATTAGTTCTTCATGTTGGCTAATTAATATAGCTCCTTCGCCCGCTAAGGAAACAATTACATTTTGTGCACCCATTTCTACTAATTTTTTTCCATATGGGATTGCTTCTTGCGCATTCGTAATCGTTGTTCCAAACAAATCACCTAGCTCATGATGATTAGGCTTTATTAAAAATGGATGATACGGCAAGACTGCTTTTAGTAGCTCCCCTTCTGCATCGACAACAAATGAAACATTGTTTTCATGACAAATTTTCACAAGCTCCTCATAAGTTGTTTTCGGTAAGGTTGATGGAACGCTTCCTGCTAATACGAGTAAATCTTCTGAAGTTAAAGAAGCAATCTTATCCTTTAACGCTTGGAATTTTTCTGCAGAGATTGTTGGTCCACTTGCATTTAATTCTGTTTCCGTATCTGCTTTTAATTTCACATTGATACGTGTATCTTCTTCGACTTTCACAAAATCAGTGTCAATCTTTTCGGCAAGTAATTGCGTTTCAATGAAACTACCCGTAAAACCGCCAACAAAACCTAACGCTTTACTTTGCACGCCCATTCTTTTTAATACTTTGGAAACATTAATCCCTTTTCCACCTGCAAATTTACTTGTTTTTTCTAATCGATTAAGCTCTCCTAAATGCACTTCTTTAACTTCGATAATATAATCGACAGAAGGATTTAAGGTTAGGGTATAAATCATTCTTTCACAACCTTTATACTAGTTTTCCTTGAATATAAATCGTTTACTTCATCATCAAGGGAGTTTGTAATAATAGAAGCCTCATGCAAATTCGCTATTTTAGAAAAATAGACTTCTGAAAACTTACTGTCATCTGCGAGAAAGAATGCTTCTCTGGATAATGATAAAGCCTTGCTTTTCACCATGGCTTCCTCTTGGTCAGGTGTAGTATACCCATATTCAGGATGAATACCATTAACACCCATGAAGCATTTATCAAAACGGTAATGATCAAGACTAAGTATGGCACCACGACCCACTAATGCATTTGTCTTTTCTTTTACATACCCTCCCGTTAGGAAGGTTTGAATGCGAGCTTCTAGTAAGCTGGACAAATGCATAAGACCGTTTGTCACAACTACAATATCGCGATTTTTTAAAAATGGTAGCATTTCTGTAATGGTCGATCCTGCATCCAAATAAATGCTATCGCCATCCTCTACGAGATTTGCTGCAAAAGCTGCGATCATTTTCTTCTCTTGAACGTTTTTGAACGCTTTTTCACTCATGCTAGGCTCTTTTATTTTTCCTTGAAGCCTTGCAGCGCCACCATGTACTCTTTTTAAAAAACCTTCTTGCTCTAATTGTGTTAAATCTCGTCTAATTGTTGATTCAGATGTATTAGTAATATCTATTAACTCTTGTATTTTCACAACACTATGCTGTTTAAGCAATTGTACAATTAATTCATGCCTTTCAGGTGTTAACAAGATTATCACACTCCCTCTTCGGGTTGTCTTTCCTCTAACAACATCATAATGTAAACGATTTCGCATTTCAAGCATTTTCTTTCAAAAACAATCAAATATTATCATATTTTTGACGTTTTGTGAACGTTTTTAGTATAATCAGAATTTTCATTCAGGAAATCACAGTATAATTACCTGTATATTACCCGAATCTAGCATATTTAATTAACAATTATTAAATGTTTATGGTATCCTTTGTTCTGGTACTAAATTAATATTAATAAATGAAAAGGAATGAAAGTATGAAAAAAATCCCCTACTTCTATTTAGAATTGGTTAAAATTCTATTTTCAGCCGTACTCTTATTTGCACTATTTGGAACGGTTAATGATATGATCATAAAGCTTATTACTGGCTATTCTTATCCTAATGTTCATTTCTTGGAGAACAAACAGTCCCTTACTGGATTATTTATCTTACAATACATCGGATTTGCGTTAATTTATTTTGTTATTTATAAAAATGGCCTTTCCCTTATCAGTTTTAATAAAGGAATACAACGAAAAAAACTTCCACATGTATGGTCTAAATATTTTATAATTTTCGGAGCGGCTTTTATCCTATTATTTTATCTCGTACTTCTCCTAACCTAAATTATTTTAATAGAAAGTAATTGCGTAAAGATGGATTGTATGATACTATCAAATCAATATATAGTTGATAATCAACAAAATCTTACTATATATAGTTAATATAACAACTCTCAATATCCAATGTCTCTTTTTCGCTTCTTAAGAAGCGACTTTTTTTTGAAAGACATTTACATTTGTCGTAGAGAATGACAAATTCGTTTCATAGAATAGTTACGAAAAAATTTAATATGCCACAAGTTTTGGTGTCCTTATAAGGACTTAATAGGGAATTCGGTGCGAAGCCGAAGCTGTACCCGCAACTGTATGTGATACGAACTAAGAAAACCACTGAGAATATTCTTCTCGGGAAGGTCTTAGTGTAGGATAATTCACTAGCCAGGAGACCTGCCAAACACTTGTGTTTCATTACTCCGGGACTTTGAGATGATGAAACGATGGTATAAACTTAACCCCATACACACTTTTGGGATAGCTTTATGCCATCGTTTGATCCACTCAACAAGTTGAGTGGCTTTTTTTATTGGCTTTTTCTACCCTGTTGTGGAGAAATAAATAGATATCTATGCATTTCTCGCATATTCCCAAAGCAACAAAAAATGTAGAAAGTAGCTTCTAAAATTAATTACTAGGGGGTTTACTATGAAAACAATAGAAAATGATACACTTTTCCTTTTTGATGAACTAGAAAAAGACTATCACCATTTAGATTTCCAACCGCTTAAAACTCGAGCAAAACAATATGTAGAGAATAAGCATGAAATAAAGGAAGAAGAATTTATTCATCAACTTATTCTGGAAGCATTAAGCTATATGGATGAAAATTCCCCAGATTGGACTTATGTTGCTGCTCGCTTACTATTAAATGACCTATATAGACAAGGAAAGGAAAACCGTCATTCTACCAACCAAAATGCATACGAAAATTTTTACCATTTAATTGATACTTTAACCAAAAAAGGAATCTATCATCCTTCTATCCTTGATACATATACAAAAGAGGATATCACAGAGCTTGAATCAGTTATTCAACAGAAAAACGATTATTTATTTACGTATATCGGACTTCGGATGCTCTCTGATCGCTATCTAGCTCGTGATCATCAAAAACAAGTTTTCGAATTACCACAAGAGCGTTTTATGATTATTAGTATGCACTTAATGAAAAATGAACCAAAAAAGAGCCGATTAACACTGGTAAAAGAAGCTTACTGGGCACTAAGCAATCTTTATATGACCGTAGCTACTCCTACTCTATCTAATGCTGGGAAAAACTGGGGTCAATTGTCAAGCTGCTTTATCGATACAATTGATGACTCTTTACAATCTATCTATGATAGCAATACAGATATTGCAAATCTATCAAAAAACGGTGGAGGAATTGGTGTTTATCTCGGAAAAATAAGAAGTCGCGGTAGTGCTATAAAAGGATTTAGAGGTGCATCATCTGGTGTTATCCCATGGATGAAGCAGCTAAACAATACAGCTGTCAGTGTCGACCAGCTCGGGCAACGCAAAGGTGCTATAAGCGTCTATTTAGATGTTTGGCACAAAGATATCTTTTCCTTCCTAGATAGTAAACTAAATAATGGCGATGAGCGATATCGCACACATGACCTATTCACAGGAATCTGCATCCCTGATTTATTTATGGAAAAAGTAGAGAAACGGGAAGATTGGTATTTATTTGACCCTCATGAAGTAAGAACAGTAATGGGATATAATTTGGAGGATTTCTTTGATGAAGAAATGGGAAAAGGTTCATTCCGGGCAAAATATGAAGAATGTGTAAACCATCCTGATTTATCAAAGGAAATTGTTCCAGCAATTAATATTATGAAAAGTATATTAAGAAGTCAATTAGAAACTGGTACTCCCTTTATGTTTTATCGAGATGAAGTAAATCGCAAAAATCCAAATAGCCATTTAGGTATGGTTTATTGTACAAATCTTTGCACAGAAATTGTTCAAAATCAAAGTCCTACAATAGTAACAGAGCAAAAATATGAAGATGGCAGAATTATTATTGAAAAAACCCCAGGAGATTTTGTAGTCTGCAATCTTTCTTCTATAAATCTAGCAAAATCTGTTACCGCTGATGTTCTAGAACGATTAATTCCCATTCAAGTACGAATGCTTGATAACGTCATTGATTTAAATACTATTCCTGTTATCCAAGGACAGTTTACAAATCAAAAATATCGTGCTATTGGTCTTGGAACCTTTGGATGGCATCACTTACTTGCATTAAAGCAAATTAAATGGGAATCAGATGAAGCTGTATCCTATGCAGACGATTTATATGAAAAAATTAGCTATTTAACTATTTCCGCAAGCGCAGAATTAGCAAAGGAAAAAGGTTTGTATCCTGTTTTTCAAGGTTCCGATTGGGAAACTGGAGCTTATTTTACAAAAAGAGGTTATGATGCAGTAGAAAGTAAATACGATTGGGGAGCATTAAAAAGAACTGTCCACGATAGCGGATTACGCAATGGCTATTTATTAGCTGTAGCACCAAACGCATCCACTGCTTTAATCGCTGGAAGCACGCCAAGCATTGATCCAATATTCAAAAAACAATATTCAGAAGAGAAAAAAGATTATAAAATTCCTGTTACAGCACCAGATCTAAATAAGGATACAACATGGTTTTATAAATCTGCCTATTTGATTGATCAACATTGGAGTATTAAACAAACAGCTAAACGTCAAAAACATATTGATCAAGCAATATCTTTTAATCTATATGTCCAAAATACGATTAAAGCAAAAGAGTTACTAGATTTACATGTAGCAGCTTGGAAAAACGGTTTAAAAACAACCTATTATTTAAGATCTACTTCCTCTGAAGTAGAAGATTGCGATTCTTGCTCTAGCTGATTACTGTATGATAAGGAGGAAAATAAAATGGAAGAAGTCGTTAAAAAAAGACCCATTATGAATAAACAAGCACCAAATAAATCAACAGCCATTATTAATGGAGAATGCTCCAATATATTAAACTGGGATGATGTTCGCTATCAATGGGCGTTCCCGAAATACAAAAAAATGCTTGCTAATTTTTGGACACCGTTTGAAATTAATATGAGTCAAGATATGAAGCAATTCCCTGAACTATCTGACGATGAACAGGATGCATTTTTAAAGATTATTGGCTTATTAGCTTTATTAGACAGTATCCAAACAGATTATGCAGGGAAAGTAGCAGATTATTTAACAGATTCAAGCGTATCTGCTTTAATGATTATTTTGGCACAACAGGAAGTTATTCATAATCATTCCTATTCATATGTTCTATCTAGTTTAGTTCCAATGGAAAAGCAAGAGGAAGTGTTTGAATTTTGGCGAACAGAGCCAATCCTTGAAAAAAGAAATGAGTTTGTAACAAATGGATATGCTTATTTTGCAGAAAATCCAACTCCTAATAACCTATTAAAATCGATGGTATATGATGTAGTTTTAGAAGGTTTATTTTTCTATTCAGGATTTGCTTTTTTCTACCACCTAGCAAGAAATCAAAAGATGGTAGCAACTAGCACGATGATTAACTATATTAATCGTGATGAACAAATTCATGTTGATTTGTTTGTAAAAATATTCAAAGAAGTTCTAAACCAATATCCAGAATATAACAACGAAGAACTCGCCTCTTTCGTGGAGGATACGATGAAGGAAGCTGCAGAATTAGAAATTGAGTGGGCAAGATATATTATCGGCAATAAAATCGATGGAATTCTTCTGCAAGATGTAGAAGATTATATAAAGTTTTATGCGAATGTAAGAGCTAATCAGCTTGGATTTAATCGCCCATTTGAAGGTTATCGCAAAAATCCATTACGCTGGATCAAAGCATACGAAGATGTAGATTTAGGAAAATCGGATTTCTTTGAACAGAAATCACGTCAATATGTAAAAGTCAACCATGTAGACAACGGATTTGACGAGCTATAAACTAAAAATTAAAAGGAGCAACTGTCACTGTTGCTCCTTTTAATCATTTCCTGCACTCTTTGTATTTCATTCAACTAATTCTAACTTTATATATTTGTATTAGATAAATACCTTTTTAGCTCTTTGCTGTTTTTTTTCGAAATAATCTTCTTTTGTCATACAATAATAGACGCTCGTGATGATTTGATTGTTAAAAAGCTTATAGCGATCTTTTTTCTGAAAACGATATTGAAAACCACATTTTTCATTAACTCGTTTTGACTTTTTATTAAAATCAAAATGTCCACACCAGATCAAATCCAATTGCAATTGTTCAAATCCAAAAACTAAAAGATGATTAACCGCTTCTGGTACAATCCCTCTACCCCAATAGGCTGGATTTAAGGCAAACCCAACTTCACGCTGTGCTAAATGAGAAAGCCTAACATCCGGTGTACGCTTATGAAACCCAATACTGCCAATCGCTTTATTTTCCTCTTTCCAAACGATAGCATACGAATTATTATTTTGTAAAAAATAGCGAATTACATCTTTGCTTTCTTGCTCGCTTTTATGGGGAGCCCAACCTGCAAACGGACCAACATCTTCCCTTTTTGCATATTCATATAAATCTTTGTAATCCGATTCTTGCCACCTTCTTAGCAGCAATCTTTCTGTTTCAAATACGCCCATCGAAATTCACCACCATAAATGTTAAAATCTTCTCATGAATAATTTATCGTAAAGCTAGTCTTTCGTAGATATCTTGTAAAGTACGACATCCTAATTTTTGTGCCCTTTCTAAATAATGACACCATAGAATAGCAGTTAATTTAGCATCACCCAATGCATGATGACGATCGATTACTGGAATATCACTAAATGTACACCAGTCCTCCAATGTTAATATCTTTATGTTTGGTTCAACAATTTTAAATAAAAAGGCCGTATCTACAATTCGATGCTTAAAAGGCGTTTTGAAACTTTTCCAGCATGCAGATTGCATAAAGCTTTTCTCATGCGAGGAGTGATGGGCTACAAGGGTATCCTCGTCTATGAATTCAAAAAATTGTACAAGTACATCGGATAAGGGCGGGGCATCCTGCAAATCATTGGTTTGAATTCCTGTTAGGCGACTAATTTCTTCTGGTATTTCAACACCCGCATTCACTAATGTATAAAATTGTTCCTCTAGGATCTGACACCCTTGCACTTTAACTGCACCAATTGAAATAATTTGATCCCCTTTATCGGGTAAAAAACCCGTTGTTTCTATATCAAAAACAACAGCTTTTAAATTATCTAATGGCAATCTGGAAGCAACTTCAACTTTTAAATCTTTCTGAAGCTGGCGCATAAAAGCGATTTGCTGTGAATTACTTCCACTCGAGGTAGCATGCAATACACTCGAATTGACTTTTCCGTATAAATCTCTCATGTATTGAAGAAATGATTCTACTCCCATGTTAACACCCTTTTTCCATTATCCTTTGTACTTGTTGATATAATTTGATACCATTTCGCATTAACGTTTTTATTTCTTGCCTCTGTTCTTTCGATAACTGTTTGATATTCAAATAATGAACGTCTTCATATGTTTTTGCTTCTTTAAATAAAATGATTCGATATTCTAATATTCTATTAAATGAATATTCATAGGCTTTTAACCATTCGTCATATTTCTTTATCTCTCGCAAAGACCTTATTCGTTCTATTGTAGATGTTTCTTGAATTCTCTCTCGAATGGAAAGAAGTCGAATTGAATTTACATACGGCAAATACATGGTATGTTTTAAATGAATGGAGCCTTTGTGACTTCCAGATCTTTCAACGAAAAATTGGCCAAATATTCCTACCCCTTTTTTTATCCGCATCACATTATTCATAAATCTTTTTAAAAGGGCTGGATGCATAACACAATACTGATGTATATAGTTTCTTAATTCCTGAACATATTCTTGGTCTCCAAAAATTTTTCTGCTGTCATAAAAAATTTGCAAAAATCTAATCGATTCCCAGTTTTCTTTTACCAACCATTGATGTAATTGTTGTTTCCACTCTTCTAAAGATTTACACCATGTTGAATTACTGCTCATGACATTTCCTTCACAGTATGGATATCCTATCTCATCCAAAGCATCACTAATCCATTTTCCGAGTTTCATAAAATATTGATTGCAGGTTATTTCTGTTTTCTCATAAATAATCCCATGATCTTGATCGCTTAAAATCCCCTGTTCCTTTCTACCAGCACTTCCTGTTACAAACCATACAAAGGAGCACGGAGGTTCTCCATTTGTTTTAATATATTCAGAGAGGATATATTGAAATAAACAATTAAATATTCCATCATGAAATTTATTTAATTCCTTGCTATTATACCTATTTGTTTTTAAAAAAACTTCCTTTTCCTTTTTTAGCTCAGTTAATCGTCTATTTTCAGAGCACATCCATGCACTTCCTTTGGTAAAAGATATTCATAGTATATTTACATTCAATTTATATTTATGTCTATCTTATCATGTTATCTTTATCCCTGACTCTTTTCATAAAGAGAAACTTTCATAAAAGGATATTTCCGTCATTCACAAATCACCATACACTATTACCTATAAAACGTATTCAAGCTGTGAACCTTATTTTCAAAATGGATTTATGGATAAACTTTAACAACTAAACAAATAAGCAATGCCCTATAGTTTAAAAAAAGATAAAAGCCCCACTTTTCAGCGAGACTCCTATCCTAGTAGGTTCAGTAGCATTATCCTTAAAAAGGGCTATTAACCATTACTTATAAGCTTTTTGTTTCTTCTTTTGATAAGAAAGTTTCAGGGTAACCATATGAACCATGTTCACTGATATCTAAGCCCATGATTTCTTCCTCTTCTGTTACACGTAGTCCGCTGACTTTCTTGATAACAAATAGGATGACATAGCTTACTGCAAAAGCGAAAAGTCCACAAGTTATTACACCAAGTGCTTGAATACCTAATTGCCCAAATCCTCCACCGTAGAAGAGACCAGCTTTACCTACGCCAGTATACTCAGCTAACTCTGCTGTCGCAAATAAACCATTTGATAACGTACCCCAAATCCCTGCTGTTCCGTGTACAGATAAGGCAAAGATTGGATCGTCAATTTTTCTACTTTCAAAGAAACGAGCACTGTAAAATACAAGAACTCCAGCAATTAAACCAATAACAACTGCTGCCCATGGTTCTACGAACGCACAAGACGCTGTAATTGCAACAAGACCAGCTAATGCCCCATTTAGCATTGTTGTGATATCAGATTTACCTAACACAATCCAAGAAATTAACAATGCTGCAACTGCACCAGCTGCTGCTGCTAAGTTTGTGTTTAATGCAACATATCCGAAAAATCCATCTGAAACAGAAACAGTACTACCAGCGTTAAATCCAAACCAACCTACCCAAAGAATCAATACACTAAGCGCAGTATAAACTTGGTTATGTCCGAATATTGGGTTAGCAGAACCATCTGGATTATATTTACCAATACGTGGTTTTAATAGCATTGTTGCAGCTAATGCAGCCGCAGCACCAGTTAAGTGAACAACCGTTGATCCAGCAAAGTCTTGTTTGCCGTGCGTTGCTAACCAGCCGCCACCCCAAATCCAGTGTGCAATGATTGGATAAACCAAAATACCAAATAATATAGAGAAAATTAGATATACAGATAATTTCGCACGCTCTGCAAATCCTCCTAGAGCAATCGTTAAGGAAATTCCAGCAAAAGCTAGTTGGAAGACAAAGAATACGGTAGTTTGTAACCCAGCATCCTCAACTTGCCCTCCTCCATAGAAAAAGTCGCTCATCCCTACAAAGAAATTTGCATTATCTCCAAAAATGAATCCGTAACCTACAGCCCAGAATACTAATGAGGCAATTCCAAAAGTAAAGATTGTTTTTCCTGCGATATGTCCCGCATTTTTCATTCTTGTGGAACCTGCTTCTAATAATATAAATCCACCAAGCATAAAAATAACTAAAATTGCAGCAACCATTGTCCACAAGCTGTTCATCAAAAACTCTAAATTTTCCATTAAGATTCCTTCCCCCTTTATGTATATATACTTACCATCAAGTGTCACATAATCTAACACTCTAATAACTTTATTTTACCTATATTAAATTTTCTGTCAATAAGAATTTGAAAATTAATTTTCTTAAAAATTAAAATATTATAACTAGTTTCATTTTATTCTACATTTTTTTGATTTTCCAATATAATTTTATGTATTTTTCACCCTATTTTAGTAAGCGTTATCATAATAACAAGTTAAACGGGCACGATTCTTCTCATTTTCCCCACTACTAATCCCGTCCTCTATAAATGTAAAAAAAGCTGACAAGAAGTCAGCTTTTCATTCGTATATTAGCAAATAAAAGTTGCACCAACGATAATTAATAAGATAAATAATACAACGATTAGCGCGAATCCGCCGCCATATCCAACACCAGCGCCATATCCGCAACCATAACCATATCCACCATAACCGTACATATATACATCTCCCTTTCTCATTTTTGTAGTATATTAACCATTTCTATAACTGGTTAACGAGGAAGGAGCCTCTATATTTTTTCTTAACTAGCTCCTCTTACAAAATTATTGTATGCAAGGATATATATTTGGGTTGGGTGAATGTCTATTTTTCCGCAAAAAACCTGCATTTGAATGAAAGCTTCCACCAAAATACAGCTACTCTTGGTCAGTAACCACTTTCTTTAGTCGCTTTGTTTGCTCATAGGGATTATCTGCCATGCTAATTTCCGAAATAATTGCAACTCCATCTGCTCCTGCTTTAATTACAGGATATGCATTATCGATCGTAATCCCGCCAATTCCTACTATTGGTATTCGAAGATTTAGTTGTTTAACTTTTTCGATAAGGGATGTTCCTTGCACTTCCTTCGCATCTTTTTTTGTGCTTGTTGCATAAATGGGACCAATGCCGATATAATCAGCTCCTGCCTCCATTGCCAGCTTTATTTCCTCTATTGAATGAGCAGATACACCTAATACCTTATTACCGATCCATTCTCGAACCTTTATTGCATTCTCATCCTCCTGGCCAATATGCACTCCATCTGCATCTAATGCTATCGCGAGTTCAATATCATCATTGACTAGAAATGGAACATTATAATGATTACATAATTTTTGCATTCTTTTTGCAAGTTGAAATTTTGCTTCTCCTTCTAATGCATCGCTTCCTTTCTCTCTAAATTGGAACACCGTAATGCCGCCCTTTAATGCTTCTTCTAGTACATAATCAGGAGCTAAGCTGCTGTTATTGCTTCCCATAATAAAATACACTTTTAGCAATTCTTTTATTTTTTCACTTGTATATATTGTCATATTTCCTCCGAATAGCTATTTGTGCCTACCTTTTACTTTCTTGGTAAGCCCAATGATTTGTCGGACCATGTCCGCTTCCTATATGAAGATCCATTTTAATTGCTTGGTGAATAAAATCTTTTCCTAATTGAAAGGCATCCTTAACTGAATAACCATTTGCAAGAGCTGCTGTTATTGCAGCAGAAAAAGTACAGCCGGTTCCATGCGTGTTTTTAGTTGGAATTCTTTTGGCCAACAAACTTGAAAAGCAAGTTCCATCATAGAGTAAATCAACAGACTCCTTTTCCTTTCCATGTCCCCCTTTAATAATGACATTGGAAACTCCCAACGCTGATAATCTTTTCGCTGCTTCTTTCCTATCCTCCATATTTTGAATATTCAATCCAGTCAATTCCTCGGCTTCTGGTATATTCGGAGTCAATACTGTAGCTATTGGTAGAAGCTTTTTTTTCATGGCATCTATTGCTACTTTTTGAAGTAAATTAGCACCACCTTTAGCAATCATTACAGGATCTACCACCAAATTCTCCCACTTGTATTGCTTTATTTTATCTGCTACTAATTCGATAATTTCACTATTAAACAGCATCCCTGTTTTTAAAGCATCTGGCTTTAAATCAACAGCTATGCATTCTATTTGTTGTTCAATCGCCTCCAATGACATTGGATACACTCCATCTACCCCCAGTGTATTTTGTGCTGTTACAGCTGTAATAGCACTCATTCCAAACACTTTAAGCTCTTGAAATGTTTTTAAATCGGCCTGAATCCCAGCTCCTCCTCCACTATCAGATCCTGCGATTGTTAATGCTTTTGCAGTAGTCATTGATGTGCCTCCTCTTCTATTTCCACTTTCATCCATTTCTTTACATCAGCTTCGTTAATTTTCGCTAATCGATTTAATAATTCCATTTGAAAACTTCCTGGACCATCCTCTTTCGTTTTTTCAAAGGCAAGTTCTGCAGCGATCCCATATGTAACTAAAGCAGCTGTAGAAGATAGTAATATATCTCCTTCCACAGCAATAAAGGCTCCGAGAATGGCTGAAAGTAAGCAGCCAGTTCCTGTAACTTTTGTCAACATCTCATGACCGTTACCAACGAGAGTAAGTTTCCCGTTAACGGATACGACATCTTGTTCACCCGTAATGACAACAGGTACTTGTAAAAGCTTTGATGCTTCTAACGCAATTTCACGATTATCATGTACATTTACAGAGTCAACACCTCTCACTTCCGCTTTTATCCCAGCAACATTAGCTATCTCTGCTGCATTGCCTCGAAGTAATGTAATATCTACTTCCTTCATAATGCGATGGACAGATTCTGTACGATACCTAGTTGCACCTGCTCCAACAGGATCCAGAATAACAGGTGTATTGGCGACATTTGCGGCCTTTCCGGCAATAATCATGCTCTCCACATTTCCAGCCGTTAATGTACCGATATTAAGTACAAGGGCATCTGCTACTGTTGCCATATCTGCAACTTCTTCCTTTGCATATGCCATTACTGGTGAAGCCCCTAATGCCAATAACCCATTTGCTGTAAAATTTGTAACTACTACATTCGTAATATTATGAATAAGTGGTATTTTATTTCTTACTCTTGTTATTACTATTGGAATCATTTCATATATTTCGTTCATCTAATAACTCATTCCCTTCTTGTTTCTTTATTAATAGTTTTATTTACTTCCTACTATTATCACTATATAAAATTATACATAGTAAAAAAGCCATAACTGACTGTAATGTAAAGCACGCGAAAAAATAGGAAGCTACGTGCTAATTTCAGCAATTATGACAAAAATAAAAACACTACGCCTAAGCAAAGTGTTCTTCTATACTAGACACCTCCCTACGCTGGCATTATCCAACAGGTTCATTCGGTCAATGGCAGAATAGCCATACTCTCAGCCTGTTTCAAACAAGCTCCCGATTCTTATTCAATTGATTTCATTTAAATTTTAGCGAAAATATTCGAATAATGCAAGAATTGTAGGCTAATAGTCTAATGCATATAAATAATCTTCCTCAGGTGCTACCGTTTTTTCAGCTTTATCCATTTTAATCACTGGAATCACTTGACCTTCATATTCCTTCTTATCCAATTTCCCTTTTAATGAAAACCATTGATCGCTTTGTAAACCACCAACATCTCCTTCTATCATATAGCCGTATATTCCAAGGTCAGCAATGCAATGTGTCATGACATATCTTGCAATGACCGCCTCCTTATCCGTAAAGGATTCCTGTCGATGAATGAAGCCGGTAATCGTGATTTCTTTTCCAATCATATTGTCCAAATTACTGTTAATCCTATCCATCGATTGCAGATAATTATCATCATCTATTATCATCATGTCTTCCTCCGCCTCAGAAATAGCTTGACTTACAGAAGACGTCTGTCCATGTTCGTATTGAACATTGGGAAGAATGCTCTTGTTAAACGACATATCTTGTAAGGTGAAAAACAAAAATAACGGACTAAAAAATAAGAAATAAGACAGTGCTAGGTTCATTAACGAAGCATTTTCATCACACACATCACAGTCACAATCTGCTCCCTTTAAATTGCTATTTAGCAAACGAAAAAAGCCGAGAAAAAATAACAAGAACATCGTGATATATAGAAACGGAACCATATTAGGCTCAACAAGTCGCGTCACATCACCTGTTACCAACAATTTAAAAATAAGGAGACTAAAGCCAATCAGCACAATCCCTTGCAGCTCATTCGCCAATTGCCATGTTGGACTCCATTTGATTTTCACCGCTTTTCCTCCTTATTTTGAATTAATCTAACATAAAATGAACTTCCTTAATAGAAGTTTTCGAACTTTCAGCAATAGATTCACTTAATTCTCTACCTTAAAAAGAAACAAGTCTCTTTTACCGAAGTTTAAGAGGGTGATAAAAAGAATCCTGATAATACAGATAGGATATATACAACAATCGTCACAATCAATATAAATAATAGGACAAACTTGATTCGAAAGGAAGCCATCATAACGAATGTATTTTTAAAATCGAGAATCGGTCCAAACACCAAAAAGCCGATAATTGCTTCAGGGGTAAACGTCCTTGAAAAGGAAGCTGCCACAAAAGCATCTGCTTCTGAGCATAAGGATAATACATATGCCAGACCCATCATAACTGCAGTTCCTTCAATCGATGATTCTCCTGCTTGCATAATATAGCTATCCTTTAAATATACTTGAGCTACACTCGCAAAAACTGCTCCGATAATAAAATATTTGCCAATTGTAAAGAATTCATGGCATGTATGATGCAGAATGCCTTTCCACTTCGAATCACCTTTATTCTCATTAACCGGAACCGATGACATTAAATCCTCTCGGTGTGTTTTTAATACCTTTTGCTTAGAAAAAAGCATGTAAATAATAAAACTTACTATGATGCTTGCTAAAACACAAATAATAAAACGCCCATATGCAATCGATATATTATTTTGGAAAGCATAGTATGTACTCCCAAAAACAATGAAGTTTAGAATCGGCGCCCCCATTAATAACACCACACCAATATGAACCGGAATACCTTTTTGGATCAGCCTGCGAACAACTGGGATGATCGCACATTCACACACTGGTGTAATTAATGCAGCAATTAATGCCACTATAATTGCTATAAACGGATTTTTAGGCATGATTCTTGCTATCGTTTCTTCCGAAATATAGAGATTGATAATAGAGGAAGCAATTGCCCCTAACAATAAAAACGGTAAAGCCTCCAGAAAAATCCCTAAAAAAAAGACAAAAATGGTTTTAATCTGATCTGGCATCTCAAAATTGATTTTATTTGCAACATATATATCTCCGAAAAAAAACAAATACATTAAAGCCATAAACAAGCCAAATATAAAAATATCCTTTAAACGAGTTGGGATGGACATAGTATGCTCCTTTTCTTACATCGGTCTACTATTACTTATTACATATCTATGCTTGTCCTAACCAATTATGCATACATACCATAAAAAGAGTGTAGGCTTATAAGGTTCCATAAGACTACACTCCATAGAATTAAATACTTACTTCTTTTGGTAATTTTTCTCCTATTATGATAATTTCTCCTTTTCTATTCGGAACATTTTCTGATACTTTTTGCCATTCCAATAGTCCTGATGCATATTGAAAGTGATACCATAATTGATTTTCACTATTTTTTATAGTGCCTTTAGCGCGCAGAAGTTTATCTTGATTGTTTTTTAAAAAATCTCTTAAATCCCTTTTGGTCATGGCAGTTGTTTGCACTAATTTTATCGCTTTAATATGATGGTGGTGGTGATGGTGGTGGTGGTGGTGATGAAATGAAATGGAATGTTCTTTATTGCTGTTTATTTGCTTTTTTTCTAAAAATTCTGTGACACCATTCCCATATTTACTATGTATCAACGGTGCATCTGCATTTATTTTTCTAATCCTTTTTTCTACTTTTTCGATTGCCTGTTTACTTGATAGTTGATCTATTTTATTTAAAACAAGCATTGTCCCATTTTCAATTTGTTCTTTCTGCAATTGTCTTACTTCTTTACTACTCGAAAAAACGCTTGTATATTCTATAAAGTGCAAACTATCAATCAAGCAAATACTTTCAGCAATATGAAAAACTTCTCTATAAGCCTTTTCATTAAATGTCTCCATTATTTCAGAAGGATTAGCTACACCTGTTCCTTCTAATAAAACGACTTCAATATTTTCCTTATATAAAGTCTCTGTTAAATCATCCAGGGTAGTTCTTAAATCATCTTTAATGGAGCAGCATACACACCCATTCAAAAGTTCATAGAGTGATTCATCATGAAATAGATGCCTTTCTATATTCGTTTCGCCAAGTTCATTCAAGATAATAGCATACTTCTTATTTTTCCCTTTAAAATACTCCATACATTTTAAAAGCGTTGTTGTTTTCCCACTGCCAAGAAATCCATTTATTAAATAAACGTTGATTTTTTTCATCATAAAACCTCCTGCTTATAGTGAAACGAACCATCAGTAAGGGGTGTCTTCCTCCACCCTGATGAATGGTTGAACCAATCGGACCTTTCAGGACAGTTGATCTTCCACTTATCTTCCTCCCATTCTCAATAGCAAAAGATGAAGGATTTACTGCCGTTTATGAGTGGGATAATGCTATCGCTACTTTATGCAAGAGGATATTTTATTATGACAAATTAATAGGTAAACTGATAAAGATTCCTTCTAAGCTGATCTGCCATTTCTGATAAATTTTTTGCCGAGCCTGAAATTTCTTCTATGGCAGCTAACTGTTCTTCTGTTAAAGATACAACTTCTTCAGACGATGTAGAATTTTCATATGCAATTTGTGCTAATTCGCCAGCTGTTACACTTACTTCTTTAAGCGTTTTAGCCATTTCATTTGATGTAGATGTAACATTTTGAATATGTGGTGTCATTTCATTCATACTAATAACTATTTCTTGAAACTTCGTATTTGATTCATCCGTTACTTTCATCCCTGTTTGTACAGCGTTAGACACCTCTGACATTCTATATACTGTATTTTCAGTCGTTTTTTGAACATCCTTAATCAGCTGAGAAATATTGCTTGCAAATTCACCTGACTGCTCAGCAAGTTTTCGAACTTCATTTGCCACAACTGCAAATCCTTTCCCTTTTTCCCCTGCTCTTGCTGCTTCTATTGCAGCATTTAAGGCTAACAGATTTGTTTGTTCTGAAATTGTCGTAATACTTTCCGTAATTTTTCCAATATGCTTTGACTGCTCCACTAATTCCTTAATCATTTTATTTGATTCTGCTACAGCCTCATTTATCACATCCATTTGTGCTAGTGTTGCCTGAATAGCATTTCCACCTGTATAAGCTTTCGTCAATGTTTCAGTAGATAGTTCTGAAACATTCTTACTATATTCAACGATTTTGTTCGTACCATTTAAGATGGATTCAATATCATCTGCATTATGCTCTATTCCTTTTGTCTGTCTTTCAGCTCCACTAGCAACTTGCTGAATGGTATTCGTTACATGTTCTGATGCAATCGTTACTTCATTGGCGCTTGCTGTTAACTGTTCTGCACTTGCTGCAACACTCTCCGAACTATTTTCGATATTTCGGAGAAGTTTTTGTAAGTTATCCTGCATATATTGAAAAGCAGTCGATAATTCGCCAATTTCATCTTTTGTCTCCATATGAATTGTTTTTGTTAGATCGCCATTGCTTACCATTGTAGCGTGACTCTTTAATTTTTTTATTGGTTTAATAATAGAGCGAACGATTATGACCATCATTATTCCACCAACAATAAGGGAAACAGCTAATATTACTGTAATCGCATACAAAAGGCCTTTTGTATGATTTGCAATTTCTGATTTTTCCAGTGTCCCAGCTAACTTCCAGCCTGTAAGCTTATTTGTTTGATAGACCATTTTTCTATTAACCTTATCTACTATATAATCCAATGTTCCAGATTCTTTTTTGTAAAGGGTTTCATAAAATATTTCCTTTACAATGTCTCCTTGCTTTTCTTCAGGGTGAACAATGAAACGTTTTTTCTGGTCAAGCAGTATAACATAACCTTCTTTGCCAAACTTTATATCACTTGCTAGTTCTGCTAAATAATCTAGATTCATCGTAACTGCTATAACCCCTGCGTTGTCCGCAATTGTTTTGCCAATTGTAATCACCATTTTTTTAGAAACGGGAGATAAATATGGATCCATAATAACCACTTGTCCTCCTTGATTTACAGCGGATTTATACCAATCTCTTAATCTTGGATCCATCTGATCGTCCAATTCTTCTGTAGACTTCTGAATAAGTTTTCCATCATTTGTTGCAATATAAATGCTCGAAACCTCTGGATGAACTTTAATGTATTGCTCTATAGTGGTCTGCAGACTAGCTGGTTTTTTCTCCATTGCTTCTTTTGTTATCGTTTCTGACAGTGCAGAAACATCATATACTTTTTGTGACATTAAATTAGTTATAGATGTATCTAACACATTTAAATTAGTGCTTGCATTGTTTATAAAATCCTTTTCCATTTGATTATTTGCATATAGAAACGAAAATGCACCAATTAGGATACTTGGGATTAACAGCATTGCTAAAAAGGAAAAAACAAGCTTTTTCTTAATTGGTATTCCGATATTTTTTCGAAATGGAAATTTTCTCATACTAACCGCCCTCTCTTTGTATACGCATACATATAAACAAAAATAAATAGGTAAATCATTCCTCAGCTCTCTTATTTTACAATAGATAGGACATGATTCCTATGCCATAAGTCATATTTTCTACTTGTTACTCGTTAACAGTTTTTTCTTGCACAAATGTCAGGCTTATATTACAGTATAATTAAAATTTTTAAAATAAAGAGCAAGGAGAGATTTATGGAGAAACCGCCGATAAAAGTTGTGATAGGTGCAGGGGAATTTAGAAATAACCCTGGATGGATTCATACCCAAGAAGAAGAACTAAACCTTTTAGATGAATCAACCTGGCAACGTTTTGAACATTCATCCATTACGGCCATTTTAGCGGAACATGTATGGGAGCACTTAACCTTTGAACAAGGTGTTCAAGCTGCCTCCATTTGCTACCATTACTTAAAACATTCTGGTTATGTTCGTTGTGCAGTTCCAGATGGATTCTTCCCGGACGAGTCGTATCAGCAAATCGTGCAAATTGGTGGGCCAGGACCAAAGGAACATCCAGCAGCTAGCCATCAATTTGTCCATACCTATCATACATTGCGAAAAATGTTCGAACTAGCAGACTTTAAGGTTCACTTATTAGAGTATTGTGATGAAGACGGGATTTTTCACAAGAATGAGTGGTATGGAGAAGATGGTGTGATTTTCCGGTCAAAACAATTTGATCCAAGGAATCAAGGGGATAAATTAGCATTTCCCTCTCTCATTATAGATGCAGTGAAAAGATAAGAAAATTTACAATAATGACAGATAAAATACGCTTCCTTCCATCTTTTTGTCTAGTTTCTAGTTAATAGTGAGGAAGCATTTTTTTGAAAAAGCATATAAAAAGAACCACTAGGAAATTAGTGGTTGTCTTTGATTTAGATTTCTTTTAAGCTCGCTATATCTACTTCCGTCTGTTCTTCCATACCACCTACCAGATGAACAATTACAGTCGCATCTTCTTCTTTTATATCATCAATCCACACAGACACTCCGTTATACTGAACCTCTATTTCAGCTGATGAGGATAGTATTTGCTTCACTCTGTTAATATCCAAAATATCACCTACTTTCTTTGAAAGAACCTTCTTACATTCATATGTCATGAAGAAGATTGCGGTTCTAATTTTAATTAAAACCTTTTTTCATTATGTGAAAGTACTGACATTTTTATTCTGTTAATTTTGAATAGACCTAGTTGGCTTTTGAAATACTCTATTTTTTATAATGACTACCGTTCCTTTTCTCGATAACAATAAAACAAGTACTATCAGGAAGGCTAACTAACTTCTGCTCGATATCTGTCACTTTCACATCAGGCAAAAGATGCTCCTCATAGCCCTCTTGCAAGTAATGGCGAAACATCAGGATTTCGCCATTATTCCCGATCACATTTTGTATAGCCTCTTTATATTCACTTGGAGTAAAATAGCCAAACTGCTCTTGTACTTCATGGGGATAGGCTTCTTCTCCCCATGTATATGTATAGAGAAATTCCATTGCATCATTAACGAGGAGCTGAACAGTGTTTTCTTCTAATTGCTTGTATATGATATTTCTTCCTTTAAAATCCTTTACATATCGCTTAAAAAATTCGATGCCATCTGATTTTTTAAATTCTATTTGCCTTAATTCCTCTTTTGGCTCTGTCATAATCCCATCTCTGATAATGATTCTTCCGCCAGGCTTTAGCACATCGAATGCACTTTTAAGACTATGGATGATAACTTCTCGATTAAATTTTTTGCCATTATAGGGTATATAAGAATACATTTCATGGAGGATAGAAGAGTATATTATTGTATCTATACTATTAAGCTCAAACGATTCTTTTAATTGAAGCGCATCAGCTTGTTTCACCAACCAAGATTTCTTTTCTCTTCTTTTTCTTTTTTCTAATGCTTCGATAACATTTATTGAAATATCCATTCCGATAATTTCTGCATGTGGATGTTTTTCAGATAAAATATCTAACATTACCCCTCCGCCTGAACCTATGTCAAGCATTATATTACCAACTGCATAGTCAGCAATAAGCTTTTTATGATTTTCTGCATTGTTCATATCTGTAAGGTATTTTGTTTCATTTTGCAAGCGATCAAAACCATCTTTGCGAAAGCCAAAGAAATCATATAAAAGGATGATAGCACGTTCGTAAAGTGGCGATTTTTCTGCTTCTTGACAGAATTCAATTAATTTTTCGCCTGCCTTGGAATAAGTAAAAGTTACACAAATATTTTCATTTACAGTATTAAGTGGAATAATCGTTAATTCAACATGAGCATTTATACTCTGTCTTCCGACAATTAATTCTTCTAAAGTATGTTCTTTCAAATATGCCTCAATAATCCTCTTTTTATATAAATTTACAGTCTTTTTCCCTTTATAATCATAATAAATATTCTTCATAAAGGGTTCAAAGCTGATTTGTTTTATTGTTAATGGATTGGCTTTTTGATAAATGAGTAAGAAGATTTTTAAAAATTCTTCGAAAGCGAAATCATGAAGTGCAGACTCTACATACCACATATCTGTTTTATTAAAAAAAATTTGAAATAGCTCTTTAAGCTTCAGACTTGAGAACAATTGATCATACACTTGATCAAAGTTTTCTCCACGTTTTATTGCCGAATTTCTTAGTCTCTTTATTCTCTCCTTTAAAGAAAGCTCTTTTTCTCTTATGCCTCCTATAATAGAACGAATAACATCTTTAACTTCTTGATGAACATCACTCCAGATTTGTGGAGAAACTGCTTCAATTATACATTGATTTAACAAAAGATTAAAAAATTCCGTCGAATTTACTTTATTGTATTTATAGATATAGACAATTAAAGGTTCTAATTGGCAATAACGGACTTCTCCTCTAATAAATTGGCCAATAAGTCCGTGGGTATAAATAAGTGTAAAAATAAGTTCTTCTTTTTCCAGATCTCTTTCCTGTATTGACAGTTTCATTTTTTCCTCTGCGTAAATTTGTGCAGACCCTATATTATGTATCCCTAATTGAAATCCAAGTCGACTCCATTCTCTCCTTTTGGAGGGGGAACCACATTTAGCCACATCACTCCAAACCAAAACTTCTTCAAGGATTTGTTTCTCCCTCGTATGTACAATTGTACTGTTGTCTAAAATCACTAACGCTCTTTCAATATAGGACAATACTGGATGACTATCTATTTCTGACAGGGAATGGACTTGTTCGAGGTTAACATTCTTTTCCTTTGTAATATATAGATATTGCAGCCATCTATGGTTACGAAGTTCCTCTTTATCTCCCTTTTTTACTTTTTGAATGGATAGTAACGATTCAAGCATGGAAATCACTCCTATTGACGAATCTTTTTTCAAAACAACTTCAATTTACCTTTTAACAAAACGAAGAACAGCATTTTTAAATAGTTCTTGATTTTCAATATAAGCATGATGACCACCATCTATAACATAAATTTCTGCTTCTTTACAGTTAAAAGATAAATGATGATTTGGTCCCACCGCATCGTCGGACTCCCCTGCAATGATTAATATCGACTTTTGAATATCTCTTGTTACATTAGTAAAATCTTGAAAATATTCCTTGGTTGAAAAAATATATTTTTGGAAAAAAGGATTTAAGATCCTATTTCGTTATTTATTAACTTGGCTCTGTTAAAGTTTAATGTTGATATTTCTTATAAAACGAA
>NZ_JVDT01000026.1 GCF_001076885.1 Bacillus sp. 522_BSPC | reverse complement strand
CGGCTGCTTCCTGTCTTGCCTTTTCTTGTGCGACTGCTTTCTGTCTTGCCTTTTCTTGCTCGGCTGCTTCATCATTGTTTGAAATACCGTTAATTGTGCTTGGATTAGTTTCATTAATCAATTGATTTTGTATAACATTACTCTCTTGTGATGGTGTATCTTCTTGTGGAGATGGTAAAGCAAGCTTTTTATTATTTTTGTTTTTAGCTCCATTTAAAACTTCAACAAAATTATCTACATGGAATTTTACTGAAACCCCTTTAGAGAATAGTTGAATATTTATAGTAGCAGACTTATCTTCCTTTTCGTTACTGGACAATGCTTTCAAAAAGTCGTTTATGATATTCTTTTTTAGCCATTTCACGGCAGTCCTCTCTCTCCCCTGTCTCTTTATTTTTGTTTCCATATCTTTCTAGCATCTTCTAAATCCTTAGGCGTATCAATAGATATCCATGTTCCTTCATGTAAATAGACAGCCAATTCTCTTTTGTTAATTAGCTTTCTCAAAGGTTCTTCCTCTAACACACAATCTGGCTGCGCAGATAAATAGTGAAAGAATTCCTTATTACAAACAAAAAATCCGCCATTGATCAAGTTATCTAAAATTGGCTTTTCTGTAAAGCTAGTAGCAATTCCATCCTTTATATCAAGTACTCCATATTGATTATTTTTTTGAATACCTGTAAGTGTAACTGTTTTTCCTTTTTCTTTATGAAAGGCAATGAGTGCATCTAAATCAATATCAGATAAACCATCTCCATATGTTAATAGAAAGATATCATCCTGTATAAATTCTTCCAACTGTTTAATTCTCGCTCCTGTCATCGTATCTATGCCTGTATCAATACATGTGATTTTCCAAGGCTCTGTTTTTTCGAGAATGTCATATTGATTCTTTTCTAAATCTATTTTTAAATCATTTTTTTTCCAAGCTAAATTTACAAAATAGTCCTTTATTTGCTCACCCTTATATCCCAATGGCAAAATAAAATCCTGATGTCCATACTCACTATAATGCTTCATGATATGCCATAATATCGGTTTTCCATTAACATCAGCTAAGGCTTTCGGTAAGTTCTCTGTCAAGCCTCTCATTCTCATTCCTTTGCCCCCACATAAAATGACAACTTTCATGCTTTCACCTCTTCTCTTAGTATTTTCATGCCATTATATGTACAGGCCACTAATTATGCATAGGTTGTTTCATTAAGTTTTACAAGATATAGGCATAATTTCTGAGAGAGTGGGAAAAAACTTTTTTTCCCATTACTTTTTTCATATGGAATAAAGTTATTATTACTCCTTACAGGAAGCAAGCCCTGGTTTAAATTAAAGCGATTTCAATCGAATAGTAAACAAGCATTATTGTTTGTTAGATTGGCTAAATAAACATATATCTATTATCACAGTAGTAGTTGGTACTAAAGAACAACAGGATTAGAAATATTCCAAAAATCAACTTCACAAAAAATACCGCCCTACATGTAGGACAGTATAAACTAACATTTTTTTGGCTAAAGATTGATTTTCCCTTTCTTCTTTTATCTTTCAACTGCAGTTTTACCTGAATTTTATTTCAACTTTTCTCTTTATAAAAAATGCTATGAGGCTGTTTCTCCCCATAGCATTTTTTCTTATCCTATTTTTATTTCGTTGCCTTCAACTACTACTTTTTCATTTTCGCCTAGGTTTGTAAATACCATTGGAGTAATAATAGACGGAACCTTTGACTTAATTGCATCAAAATCGATTTCCATTAATTTTTGTCCTTGCTTTACTTTATCTCCATCTTTAACAAATGCTGTGAATCCTTCCCCTTTAAGAGCAACGGTATCTAATCCAACATGAATTAAGATTTCTTTTCCACTATTGTCCGTCATGCTCAATGCATGCTTTGTAGGAAATACATTCATAATTTGTCCATCTGCCGGAGCAACTAAAACACCATTTGTTGGATCTACTGCTATACCATCCCCCATCATTTTTTGTGAAAAAACAGGATCAGGAACTTCACTAATATTTAGTAATTTTCCTTCTAATGGCTGAATGTAATTATTAGTTGAACGCGTATTTTCTTCCTTATTTCTTTTAAATAGATTTTTAAACAAACTAGTACCTCCAATAAAAGATTCTTTCATTCTATTTTAACGCAATAACAAAAATTTTCCCATAAATCTGATTAAAAATATTTCCTGCGAAATTTCTCCGCAGGAAACGAAGTCTTATTTTAAATGATAAACAATGGACTCATATGGTCTTAGCGTAATACTTTCTCCAAATGAAGGAGAATTTGAATAGTTAGAAAGAAGCGCTGTACTTGTTAATCCTGTAGTATCAACATGCTTCGGTACAGTAAATACCGCTTCTTCCTCGTAAAAATTATTTATTACGAATAGCTTTTCTTTATCTGTACTACGTAAGTAAGCAAATATTTTATCATCATCAGGAGCAAGTAACTCATAATCTCCATCTGTCACAATATCGTATTCTTTACGAAGGTTAATTAACTTTTGATAGTGATAGAAAACAGAGTCCTTATCCTTTAATGCATTTTCTGCATTCAGCTCTTTATAATTTCTCGCTGTTTCTATCCATGGTGTTCCCTCCGTAAATCCAGCATTTTTCTCTCCATTCCATTGAACAGGTGTACGAGAATTATCACGGGATTTTCTACGTAGGACTTCTAAGATTTCTGCTTCTGGCTTACCACTTGCTTTCAATATATTATACATATTTAAAGATTCCACATCACGGTATTGGTCAATAGATGTAAATTTAGGATCGGTCATCCCAAATTCTTCTCCTTGATATATATATGGAGTGCCCTGCATCATATGAATCGTGGTCGCAAGCATCTTCGCAGATTCCTTATGATATTTCCCATCATTTCCATAACGAGATACAATCCGCGGCTGATCATGGTTACACCAAAATAGGGCATTCCAGCCTCCACCTTCATGCATCCCTACTTGCCAGTTAGATAGAATTTGTTTTAAAGCATGAAAATCCATTTCCCCAATTTCCCACTTTTCTCCGTTTGGATAATCTACCTTTAAATGGTGAAAATTAAAGGTCATGCTTAATTCATTACGTTCTGGCATTGTATATTTAATACAATGCTCTAATGTTGTGGAAGACATCTCCCCAACTGTCATACTGTCATATTTTGAAAAAACAGCTTGATTCATTTCATGGATAAATTCATGCACACGTGGACCATCTGTATAAAACTTTCTTCCATCACCAGGTGCTACTGAACCATCATCATCTGGAAAATCCTGATTTTTTGAAATTAAGTTAATAACATCTAGACGGAAGCCATCTACTCCCTTTTCAAACCAGAATTTCATCATTTTGTAAACTTCATGGCGTAGCTGTTCATTCTCCCAATTTAAATCAGCTTGGGTTACATCAAAGAGATGTAAGTAATATTGATCTGTCTTTTCATCATATTGCCACGCATTCCCACCAAATTTTGACTGCCAGTTTGTTGGCTCCTTTCCATCTTCTTTTCCATCTTTCCAAATATAAAAATCACGATAAGGATTATCCTTAGAAGAGGCGGCCTGTTTAAACCACTCATGCTCTGTGGAGGTATGGTTAACGACAATATCCATAATTATTTTTATCCCTTTTTGATGAGCTTCATTTAATAGCTGATCAAAGTCATCCATATTTCCATATTCATGATGAATGGCATAGTAATCACTAATATCATAGCCATTATCTTTTTGTGGGGAAGCATAAATAGGTGTTAGCCACAGGACATCTACCCCTAATTCCTTTAAATAATCTAGTCTTTTTATTATTCCTTGAATATCTCCTACTCCATTTCCAGTTGTATCTTGAAAACTCTTCGGATAAATTTGATATACTACTGCCTTTTGCCACCATGCTTGTTCCATCTATTACACCACCGATGTGAGAATTATGTCCTTTTCCTTTATCTCAAAAAACGTAATGATTTTAGTGAGGGCACTGAAAAACTGATAGCTATTGATGATTGATTGTAACC
>NZ_JVDT01000025.1 GCF_001076885.1 Bacillus sp. 522_BSPC | reverse complement strand
CATCTGCCCCTGGGTGCCTGGAGCTAGACAAATAGAAAAGCGCAGCTGCCTAGGTAGCTGTTTATTTAACACAAAAGGAATAAAAAAATGTAACGGAAACAAAATGGAAGTTGACAATAGCTTGTTTTCTAATCTCACTTTATAATAATAGACAAGATTACAATAGAAAGGATTTATTTATGTCGCAAACTCAAAACATTGAAATTGAATTTAAAAACATGTTAACAAAGAAAGAGTATGAATTGCTTCTTACTCACTTTCACATTCAAGAAGGCGATTTATTTGAGCAAGAAAATCATTATTTTGATACAAGCGATTTTGCTTTAAAGGCTAACCATTCTGCATTAAGAATTCGCAAAAAGAATGACGGGTATGAATTAACATTAAAACAGCCTCATCCAGATGGACTTCTTGAAACAAATAAAGTTCTTTCCAAAGAAGAAAGCGAAGCAATTTTTGCAACTGGGAAAATAAACGATGAGAAAATTTCTCGTCTATTGGTAGAAATGAACATCGAGCCTGCTTCCATTTTATATTTTGGAAGCCTCCGAACTATTAGAGCAGAAAAAACAATTGGAAATGGTTTACTAGTTTTAGATCATAGTTTTTATTTAAAAAAAGAAGATTATGAGTTAGAATATGAAGTAAGTAATCGGGAAGAAGGAGAACTATATTTCACAGAACTATTATCCAGCTTAAACATTCCCGTTAGAAAAACGAAAAATAAAGTACGCAGATTTTATGAAGAAAAATACAAACAAAAATAAATTTTAGTTTATTAATACACCATTTAATGGACCTTCATATATGGTTCCATTGCGTTTTTTAAGATTGTATCTTGAAAATTTTGCTTATAATTAGTTGGCAAAATGGAACAGCCTGAATACACGTAGACTCCTATGGAAGTGGCTCGGCGCCTTCCCCATGGAGAGCGAAGTGTATTCAGGCTGCGTGTAATAACAGCAGACTTCAAGAAAACATTTTTTTAGACTAAAACAAGAAAATGGTCGTGCTTATCGTTAACGGCAATACTTATGTCCCAACCATCTTCATTTTGTTAAACGAAATTTTGCATGACTGTATAAAAGTCCTTATTTTAACAACGGAGGAAAGCAATGAAAATTGATCAATTTAAAGTAATGCTTGAACTCCAAGCTTTACAAGGTTTAAATTCTATGAACACTACAAATAGTAGTGCATCCACCCTTTTCCAAGACTTTCTGAGTAGTATGTTGTCATCCGAATCAACTTTAACAAATTCTATTGAAAACAATACTCTAGGAACTTCTTCCCTTCCTGTAGGAGTGACTAGTAATGTATCCCTTCTACCAATGAACTTAACAAAGCTTTCTTCTTCATCGTCATCTGCCACCGATTACGATGAAATGATTAAAGTAGCTGCGGATAAATATAATCTACCTGAAAAATTAATAAGCTCCGTTATTAAAGTGGAATCTAACTTCAATCCAAACGCTACGAGCTATGCAGGAGCATCTGGATTAATGCAACTAATGCCTAGTACTGCAAAATCATTAGGTGTACAAAATGTATTTAACCCAATAGATAATATCATGGGCGGAAGTAAGTATTTAAAGCAAATGTTAGACAAATATAACGGAGATGTTGAACTTGCTTTAGCTGCATATAATGCAGGGCCTGCTAATGTTGATAAGTATGGTGGTATTCCACCGTTCAAAGAAACCCAGAATTACGTAAACAAAGTCACACAGCAATATATGGCATAATTTCTATCTCGATCTATTTACAAGCTATTTATTTGTACAATGAAATGTGGATTGTTACAATATAATAAAGTAATGTTATAAAAGAACGAAAAAGGAGTTTTAAATATGGTCGAGAAAATGTCGACACCTTATGATCAAATCGGTGAAGCCACATTAAATAAACTTGTAGATATATTCTACAATCATGTTGGTCAACATCCTGACCTAGCTCCTATCTTCCCAAAGGATTTAACAGAAACAGCTCGTAAACAAAAACAATTTCTTACACAATTTTTAGGTGGTCCTTCCCTTTATTCAAATGAACATGGTCATCCTATGCTTAGAGCGAGACATCTACCTTTTCCCATAACAGAAAAGAGAGCACAAGCATGGTTAGCTTGCATGGATCAGGCCATGGAAGAAGTAGAACTAGATAGCGAACTGCGTGATGGGATTTTTTCAAGACTCGTGCTGACAGCAAAACATATGATCAATTCGGAGGAAATCGAAACTAAAAAAGGTGATAACACGTGATGGAAAAAGACTTCTCTATATCCAAGCCGAAAACAGCTGATGATAATTGCCAAGAAAGTAAACCACTTGAAATCTATATGTTTATCGATCCACTCTGTCCTGAATGCTGGGCACTTGAACCTATTATGAAAAAACTACAAATTGAGTATGGACGATATTTCTCCCTTAAACATGTATTAAGTGGTAGATTATCTTCTTTAAATTGTAGTAAGAAAAGCAAGCATGCAAACATTGCTGAATTTTGGGAAAAAACAGCTAGTCGTTCTGGAATGTCATGTGATGGTTCCTTATGGTTTGATAATCCTATTATTTCGCCACATTTACCTTCCATTGCGCTAAAGGCGGCAGAATTGCAAGGCCGGAAATCGGGAATGAAATTCTTACGAAAATTACAAGAGCTTTTATTTTTGGAGAAAAAAAATATTGCCACATTTGATGTACTTAAATCTTGTGCCAAGAGCGTGGGAATAGATGTAATTGAGTTTGTAGCTGATATCCATTCACATAGTGCAGCGAAGGCATTTCAATGTGATTTAAAAATCACAAGAGAAATGGAAGTAAATGAAATTCCGACATTAGTCTTCTTTAATGAAAATATTGAAGAAGAAGGAATTAAAGTCACAGGTTATTATCCTTATGAGATATATGTTCAAATCATCGAAGAAATGCTGCAAATTCAACCAGAAAAAGCAGCGCCACCACCACTCGAAAACTTTTTAGAGTGTTTTAAACTTGTTGCGTCCAAGGAATTATCTGTTGTTTATAATAAATCGATACAAGAAGTGGAAAAAGAAATGAAGAAATTGCAATTACAACAACTAGTAGAACAAATACCTGCTAAATACGGGGTGTTTTGGAAATATATCGGTTAGTAAATAAGGGATATGGCATATCTACAACAGATGCCATGTCTATTTTTTTATTTTGCTTCAAAATAGGAAAGATAAAAAGGAATCCTAAAAAAATAAAAAAGGACTTGCTGTCTCAAGGCAAGGCCTTTTTTATTTTTTTACGAACAAAGGGGATGGGAGAAATTTTTCACGGTCAAACAAAGGGGTATAAGTTTGTATGTGATTAACTTCACAACTATATACTATCATAGGTCAATCAATTTTCGCAATACACTCGATACTTTGTTCACAAAAGCGTCAAAATTAAAGACGTTTTTGTAAAGATTATCGTCATTTCCCGTCCGCTCTTTCTGAGAATACAACTCCTCCAAATTTACTGAAAAAGTATAGAAATGCAAAATCCATTAGACAAATAGGGGCTAGATTATTTTATGCGCCAGCATCTCCTACAATATCTTAGCTTAATAACTCTATTTACAGGAATCTATACTTCTTAATTTATTATTCATCTTTTAAATCTTTTATTAATTTTTTCATTTCATTAATTTCTTCTATTTGCGTACTTATAATTTCATCAGCGAGACTTCGGACTCTTGGATCAGTTATTTGAGCACGCTCACTCGTTAAAATGGCAATGGAATGATGGGGAATCATTGCTTCCATATAATCCACATCGTCAACAAGTGTTTGGCTCCTCAACAAGTATAGGGAAAGAAAAAAGACAACTACACTTCCAATCGCAATCATTATATTTACTTTCCGATTTTTTAACATTTTAACCATAAATACTAGCATAATCAGCGCCATTGTCGCTCCCATCAACAAAGCCATATACGCTCTTGTTTCACTAAAAAAAATATGGTCCATTTTATAAGTACTCAAGTATTTAAATAGAAACATGACAATTGTTGAGGTTAAAACCATTCCAAAAAACTTTACATATGGCTTCATAAAAAAACTCCCTTTCTATTAATTTTTAGAATTAACCCCCTCCGATTCTCAAACATCCCTTCTTAGAGATTTCTCTTCCCTAACTACAATTAAACAAAACCTCATCCAAATAATATGGAGTATTTCATATCATAGAATCCCTTATAACCTAAAATCCATTTATTACCAATAGAAGTATAATCAGATTTTGCTTTAGTCAACTATTCCTTAGCTTTTTGATGACTTTATCGAATATCACGGTCTGCCAATTTTATTATATTAAACTAAACCTTTTGAAACATAGATAGTCCTAAAATTCACATGCCCTATCCCTTTGTTCGAAGTAATTTTTTATCTATTAATCAATGATTTTCTAGAAAACAAAATAAATGAACAAAAAAAACGAGTAAGAGAGCTGTCTCTCCTACCCGTTTTTCATCCTACAGACTATTATAGTTCATTCAATAAGCTTTCCATTTCATTTAATTTTTCTTCAAATACCTTACAAGCCTCTTCAATTGGTGTTTTGCTTGTCATATCTACCCCAGCTTTTTTAAGAACCTCAATTGGATAATCGGAGCTTCCAGCCTTGAGAAAATCGATATATCGCTCAACAGCAGGCTTTCCTTCCTCCAAAATTTGTTTACTTAAGGCCGTTGCAGCACTATAGCCAGTCGCATATTGATACACATAGAAATTATAATAGAAATGCGGTATTCTTGACCATTCTAATCCAATTTCCTCATCAATTACGATGTCTTCTTCACCAAAATACTTCTGATTTAATGCGTAGTACTCTTTTGTCAATAAATCAGCAGTTAATGGCTCATTATTACTTGCCTTTTCATGAATTAGTTGTTCAAATTCAGCAAACATCGTTTGACGGAATACTGTACCTCTGAATCCTTCTAGGAAATAATTAAGCAAGTATAAACGTTTTTGCTTATCCGTAATCGTTTTAAGCAAATAATCATTTAACAAGGATTCATTACAAGTAGAAGCAACTTCAGCGACAAAGATGGAATAATTCCCATATGGATATGGTTGTGATTTTCTTGTATAGTAGCTATGCACAGAATGGCCAAATTCATGAGCTAATGTAAATAAATTATTCACATTATCCTGCCAGTTCATTAAAATATATGGATTTGTTCCGTATGCGCCTGAAGAATAGGCACCACTTCTCTTCCCTTTATTCTCATGGACATCCACCCAGCGATTTTCAAAGCCTTCTTTTAAGATTGAAGCATATTCTTCTCCTAGAGGTGCCAAACCTTTCACTACTAATTCCTTCGCTTCATCATAAGGTATTTCCATCTTTACATCCTTTACTAACGGTGTATAAAGATCATACATATGAAGCTTTTCTACTCCAAGAACCTTTTTGCGAAGCTTCACATAGCGATGCAATAATGGTAAATTTTTATTTATCGTTTCCACTAAATTTTCATACACTTGTTCAGGAATATTATTCGCAGCCAGTGCAGCATGCCTTGGTGAGCTATAATTTCTTATCTTTGCATTGAATGTATGATTTTTTACTTCTCCACTTAAAGTGGAGGCAAACGTATTTTTAAATTTTCCATAGGTGTCATAAACGGCCATAAATGCATCATGACGTACTCGCTCATCTGCGCTCTCTAAAAAACGTGAATAACGGCCATGAGTAACCTCTACTTCTTCTCCATTCTCATCTTTAATGGTTGGGAATTCTAAATCAGCGTTATTAAGCATTCCAAATGTATTGCTTGAAGAATCCAATACTTCTGATGCTTGTGCTAACAATGCTTCCTGTTCTGCACTTAATACATGTGGACGTTGCAAGTTAACTTCTTCTAACGCCTTTTTATATAGCTGTAATTCTGCTTTTTCTTCTAAAAAAGCATTGATTACTTTTTCATCAATAGACAATAATTCTGGAACCATATATGCAAGAGCACTTGCAGCTTGGGCATATAAGCTTTTAATACGGCCATCTACCCCTTGATAGTAACTGTTCGTTGTATCTTGGTCATACCGCATATGTGCATATGTATATAATTTTCCGAGCCTTGATAAAAGCTCGTCTTGATACTGCAAAGCTTCATAAAGAACATCTGCGCTATCTGCCAGCTTGCCTTGATATTCTGTTGCCTTTTGTGATAAATTCTTTACTTCTTCAAATTCTTTATCCCATTCTTCATCAGTCGCAAAAATATCCTCTAATTTCCAAGTGTCCTCAACTGGAATTTCATTGCGTAATGGTAATTTCTTAACACTTGTTTCTGTTGACATACTAAATCCTCCACTCTTATCCTTCGTAATTCGAAAATAAACCATAATACATAGTTCTCTTTTTATAAACTAATTCCTTCTTTATTGTAACAAAATTCCGGTTTAATTCCGATTATAAGCATTTGACCAATACTATTATCATATGTAATTTCTCCTTTTTCATTATCATTTATTGCTTATCCATCATATTTTTTAATCGCTGATAAAACAGTACTTCTTCTTGTGTTTGTCTCTCATAATTATTTATTTTTTTCTGATGAAGAAGTCGAAAGAAATTGGGTTTTACTTCTTCCAAAACTTGGATACTCACAAGCATTTGTAAATAATGCTTAACGACGGTTTTCCATTCTATGTTTTCTAGAAAAGGAAACTCTCTTATTTTAATATGTCCTGCCTTTATTCTTTTTTGAAAAAAATCATAAACTTTTTGAAGTGGATAAATTTTCTTTTCATCATTAAGACAAAAGCTATCGAGAAAAATATATGCTTGCCAGAATAGTGGTGGTGTTTCAAAGAGGAAACCTTCTTTCACAGGGATTCCGATAAAGGGTGGTAAAAAATGAGGATGTAATTCACCGGCATAGAGTTCTTTTAAAAAATGATCATTCGTCTTAGTAGGATAATGTAAATCTTTTGTTTTTTGGCGGTTTAGTAGCTCACGCCAATAGGAATAATGGATATTCATGCTTGGAATTTTCGGGAGACTTTTCTCTAATTTCACTAAGGGATAGGAAGAAGTAGAGATAAAAGTTTGAAAGACGGAGATTGGAATGGGATTGTGAAGCAAATAAAAGACCTTATTAAATGGGCAATATATTGGTAGAAGATACTGGCTCTGATAGAAAGTGAGAAATTGAAAAATAAAAGCAGTAAGTTTCAATTTGATTGGATTCCATTTTTTTATTTGATTAAAGCCAATAATCCATATGGGCTGAATATTTATTTTTCGATAGCCATCTGTACGCTTTTTTACTAATTGAGGAGAAATGACAGCACACTGAAATTCAATTACATACTTTTTATGATGCAAGATAAAGCTGATATCTCCCCGTTGCTTTATTTCTGGATAATATGGTTCCAATTCTGGCTGAAGATTTACTTGAAGTAATTTTTGATATAATTGAAGCTTCCCTTGCAAATGGTAGGAAGACTCAGCCTCTCCGTTACCTGAACAGCAGTCTTTCCTTTCATGGGCAAAATGAGTAATCTTTTTTGTCCCCATCTTCAAAATGACACGTCCTTTACATTCTGGACAATATGTCGGAATATTTTTCCATGCTTTTAGTTCTTCCTTGTCTCTCATAGTAAATAAATTAATAATGCTTCCTTTTTCGGTCATGGCAGTAAACAAATACAAATCCCTCCCTTTGATTTCTTTCCTATACTTATTCTTTTTTGTCCTTCCGAATCCTTCAAGAATATTAATTTTCATGTAAAAAATGCAAAAAAACTATCTTTGTCCAAGAAAGATAGTTTTCCCTGTTGCAAGGCTTGCTTTATAACAATGGTGACAATAATCTAGAAGTGGATTCAAGCATCCTATACCCATAATGCCTTTTATTAAAGCTCGCCACTTCTAATTCAAGTGAGTGTTTGATGTCTTCCTTATAATCTTTTACTAGTTTTTCTATACTCCTTGTTTTATATAAAAAAGCACTTACTTCAAAATTTAAATGAAAGCTCCTCATATCCATATTACAAGTCCCAATGGAGGCTATTTCTCCATCCACAATAATAATTTTGCTATGCATAAATCCTCGATTGTATTCAAAAATCCTTACGCCTGACTCTAATAATTCTGGAAAATAGGAACGAGAAGCATGGAAAACGATTCGTTTATCTGGTTTACTAGGTACAAGTATGCGAACATCCACTCCACTTAGAGATGCTATTTTAATTGCAGAAAAAATGTCCTCATCTGGAATAAAATATGGAGTGGCAATCCAAATCGATACTTTCGCAGTCGTAATCATACTGAAAAATATACTTTTAATAACACTCCATTCATTGTCAGGACCACCGGCTATTAATTGTACTCCACCATGTGAATTTTCCTCAGAAACAGGTGTTAAGTATTCCTCTGTTAAAAAACTATGACTAGTCATGTAGAACCAATCTTGGAGAAAAATTAATTGCAAAGATCTTACTGCATTACCTTTCACAAGTAAATGAGTGTCTCTCCAATATCCAATTGAAGGATTTCTCCCTAAATACTCATCCCCAATATTCAGCCCACCAACAAAGCCCACATTTCCATCCACAATAATAATTTTACGATGATTTCTAAAATTAAATTTGCTATTAAAAAAAGGCATTTTAACAGGCCCAAATGCAATTACTTCAATGCCAGCCTCTTTCATTTCTAGGCAAAACCTTTTAGAAAGCTTCCAAGATCCAACTGCATCATATAAAAATCTAACTTGTACCCCAGCCATTGCTTTTTCAACTAATATGTCCTTAATCTGAGAACCGATTGCATCATCTCTTACTATATAATATTCCATGTGAATATGGTGTTTCGCTCGCTTCAGTTCATCTAAAATAGTAGAAAATGTTTCCTCACCATCTGTTAACACCTGTGTTGAGGTACCAAAGGAGATTGGACTATTTCCAAGCTTCTCAGCTAGGTGAAATAAATTGCGTTGATGTCCGTCTAGAATCTTTCTTTTCTCTTCTGATTTAGAACCAATATCTTGCTCAATCTTAAGAAATGCTTCTTTATCCAAAAAGTATTTTTTTCGATAAACTCTTTCCTTCTGATAGTTCCTGCCAAAGAATAAATAAAAGACAAAACCAATAATCGGAAAACTTCCTAAAACAATTAACCATGTTAGTGTTTGTGTTGGGTGTCTATTTTCAAAAAATATAACAAATCCAATAAAAATCACTGATAAACTTATTACTAAACTTAACTGCCCGTAAATTCCTCCCCGAATAGAAAAAAATAAATTAAACACATAAACAAAAAGAGCTGCAACAACAAAAAATAATCCTAACCTAGCAGTATGATTCATAGCAAACACCGCCATTCTCCCATTTACTTACATTAAGCTTAGCTCTATTCATTATTATTCCCTTATATTTACCCACAATGTCAATTTAATACTCGCTTTAAAAGCTGCTAAATTGCTCTTTTGAAAAGAACATTTATGAACGCAAGACTACTTGAAAAATGAAGCTTACTTTCTAGTTTTTAAAGGTGTCTATATCTATTCAAAAGGAATGACAATTATACATGCCTTCGCCGAGTTTCTTTAGCCTAAATACAAAAAAACTCCACAATGCAAGGCACTAACCGAACATTGTGGAGTTTCTTCTTCACTTCGAAATATTATTGTTGTATCCCTATTATTTAATGAAAGTATTTTCTTAACTCCATAAATACTTCGTTCTCAATAATTATTTTTCCGTATTCTTGGAGAACATGAATTGTCATTTTGGAATCTTCTTGAGCATATTCTAATAAAATGCTTAATGCATTTTCTACTTCCTCTTCTGGTATTTCTTCGTCAAGGAACTGTACAAATAAGTAGTATTTATCATTATAGGTATAAAGTTTGGTATCAATTCCTTCTAGTCCCTGTAGTTTGGATAAGGAGATGATGTCCTCAAAATCTTTAAATGTTAGTATAAATTCAAGACTGTCATCGTATTCTTCTTCCCCATCTTTAATGGTAAAGTGTTGATCCATCAAGTCTTCAAATCTTTCATCTACTGGTAAATCCTTCAACTTATCCTCAGGGATAGAAATTTCAAACTTCTGTCCATCTTTTGAAAGCTGTGCTTTTGTAACGAGAATTTCCAACCCTTTTTCTAATGCCTGAACCTGAATCCATAATGGTCCATCAAACATGAAGTCTTCTTCTTGATGCACTTCATCCATCATTTCCCAAAATAGTTCTTCACTACGTTCCCGATTATACCAAATCTCCTCACGCTTAAAACCACGTTCTTCTATATCAATATACGAAATATAAAACTTTACTGTATGATCATTAATTCTTTCAATTTCCATACGCTAACACTCCCTTCAGACTATGATGGAAGGGACAAGAGACCCCCATACAGATTTGTTTTATTCCTTACAATAAATCGTTCTGAAATAAAAATTTATATTTTCCTTGTATTGTACCTTGTACCTTGTACCTTGTACCTTGTACCTTATATTTTATGACAAAAGCTGTATAAATGGAATTAAAATATCTTGGGATCGAAAAAAACCATTAAATACCCATTCAAAAAACATTCACAATTCTCAATTTTCTAAAATAAGCACAGCTTCATTCAGCCTCAGGTTTTATTTCTTTTTAATACCTTATTCCTGTTTCGTTATATTTAGTAGTATTACCTCATAGAAATTATTTCAAACTAAAAAGAAAAAGCAAATAACTATCCGTTTTATCCAAACATATTGATTTTCAGTTTAAGCTAATCATTGAAACTTTTACAAAGCATTCGTTCGTCGCTTCTCTTCCTATTAATAGGATTGAGCCTATTTCCCAAATAAAAAATAAAAATCTGACCAAAGGATGATAAAATCACATCCTATAAAGTCAGATCTTTTTATACTTGCTTATAATTAGTTAACTAATCGTTGAGCTTCTCTTAATTGGAAAGTACGAACTTTTCTTGGTAAGAATCGACGAATTTCATCTTCGTTATACCCAACCTGCAGCCTTTTTTCATCAATTATAATTGGGCGTCTTAATAGCCCTGGATTATTTTGAATAATGCCAAATAAATCTTGTAGCGGCATTGTTTCTAAATTCACATTTAGTTTTTGAAAAGTTTTGCTTCTTGTTGAAATAATCTCATCGGTTCCATCTTCTGTCATGCGAAGAATTTCTTTTATCTCGTCAATTGAAAGAGGCTCTGAGAAAATATTTCTTTCTTTATAAGCAATTTCATGTTCCTCTAACCATGCTTTTGCTTTTCTGCAGGATGTACAACTTGGTGAAGTGTATAATGTTACCATTTTACAAATTCACGCTCCCTTTATTTAGACATGTAATTAACTACATTCATTATAATTATAAATAACTTGAATTCTTTTTTCGAAAATTCTTAAATTATAATTAATTCAATCAAGTAATTTATATTAATTATTATACACTAATTATTTGCTTTATGGTATATGTTTTGAAAAAATTATCCACAAGTATGATTTTTTTCTGTTTATAAGCTTCTATTCTTTGCAATGTTTGTTGGTGTTCTCCTCCTTTATGTAAGAAAAACTCGTTATACTTGTACGAATTCCTCTCTTATTTTGTTGCTTATCATTATAGACGTTTGAAAACAAAAAAAGTTTCAAAAATTTACGGTATCTGTTAGGATATTTGTTTTAAAAATGACCTTATTTTTTAATACCCCTTATTTCTTTTCATTAAACCTATTTCTATTCTCAATTAAAATGTTTTAATGAAAATACGACCTTTACAGATCGTTCATCCTCAACCTATCTTCCTCAAGGGGATTTTATCTTTGCAAGCTAATTAAATTTCGTCAAAAATGTTTTTTTGTTCTTCCTCATCGTTCAATTGCACTACTTTTTCAACTGGTTCATAAGCTTCCCCGTAAAAATGGACATCCTTATATGTATGAATTTTATTATATGTCTTTACCAATGCCTGATAAACGACATCTTCTCCTTCATTATTTGGAGCCCAATAGAGAATTTCCATCGCATTTACTTCTCTAGTTGCTAATGACAACCGTCTATAACCAATCGTTTTTGCATGTTTAAATCCTTCACGCTGATAAAATTTCAATCTCTTTTTTGTATCACTATCCTTATAATTTATAGGTTCCACTTCTAATATAATTGGTTTCCCCTTCTTTTTTAGCTTCTCAACTAATTGATGTCCAAGACCTTGCCCTCTGGCTTCATTAGAAACAAATAAATAATCTATAAAAATAAAGTCCTCCGCTTCCACATACATCAACACATGATATTTGTCTTCATCCTTATGATAATACTCTGGAAAATCCTTAAGCAAAGCTTCCATATGTTCTTGCGATTTCATTTCTTCAACAGGAAAATATTCATTAAGTTTATCGTACCAATGCATTTATTAATCTCCTTTTTCTTCTTTGTTATTCGGTATATAGTTAACATTTTTTGTATAATTATTTCCAGCATTCCATAATAAAAACTCAGAAACCCCTTGATCATTTAAGGCTTGTATCTGCTTTTGAATCTCCTCTTGTCCATATACTTGATAATTATCTTTACCAAGCCATGTCGCTGTGAAGTCTTGGAGCCATGGTCTTGAAATTGGCGGTTTGTCAAGTTGATTTAACTTTTGCTTTTCGACTTTTATATACTCGCTCACAAGTTCATAAGGATGGAGGTCTGGTTTTTCAATGCCAAAATAGGAAGACCAATGGCTTGGATAAATCATCGATGAAATAACATCAACATGTTTACTTATTTTTGAAAAGTTTTGCCCAATACCTGGTGCTTGATCTAAGGTTGCTGTGTATCCAAATATATCAACAGAAACCTTTACATCATATGGTTCGAGTTTTCCTTTCGCATATTCAACAAAATCTGTAACAGCTTCTACTCTTTTTTCCCCTTCTGTTACATTTAATTTCTCATAATCACCCTTCGTATAGGTTAATTTATCTGCCTTATTTTCAAATCCTTCTGGAAAACGAACATAATCAAACTGTATCTCTTGGAAGCCCATTTTCGCCGCTTCCAATGCTAGATTGACATTATATTCCCAGACCTTTTTTTCAAAGGGGTTCACAAAAGCTTCTCCCCTTCCATTTGTCCAAACCTTTTCCCCTTGAACAAAAGACCATTCTGGTTTTTCCTTTGCCAGCACTGAATCTTTAAAAACAACAATGCGTGCAATCGGATAAATTTTCTCTTTTTCAAGCTGTTCCAATAATGCTTTCATGTTCTTTATAGAATCACTCCCAATTTTCTGATAAGGAGAGCTTTCTTCCGGCATAAAGGTCAAATTTCCATGGTCTTCTTTATAATCAATTACCATTGCATTTAAATCCGTATTTTTTACTAAATTGATTAATTGGTTCCACTTGCTCCCACCAATTGAGTGGGCATTTACATATATACCTCTTACCGCATCTGGGTATGAAAAAGTAAAGGAATTGGTTTTCAATCTTGGTAAAGTAGCTGGCAATTGTTTTATCATAACTTCCATTTGTTTTACTGGTTGTTTAGGAATGACCTTCTCCCCTTTAGCCAAAGCGACATTAGGGAATAATAAAGATATAGTTAACCCGAAGGATATTAGTTTTTTATTCACGGCGATAACTCCCATCTATGTACAGTATCCATTATCCACTATCTTGGTATAAATTATGTATTCCTTTTATTGTAACAACTCAAACAAACTTAGGCTATTACTGTTTTTTCTCTTTTGCCACCGTGCTAGTATAAAAAGGCGACACCTCATTATCTCTGAGATTGTCGCCTTTTTTAAAATCATTATTTAGCTACTTGCGTTTTATATTTCTTATATTCACTTTCAGAGCAATAAACAAAATGACCTGGCTTTACTTCTCGCATTTTAAGTTCTTCCCCATCTTGATATTGATGAATCGCAGGATCATAAACAGTTCTTTTTCTTGTGCGCTCTGTTTCTGGATCTGGAAGAGGAATTGCTGATAGTAAGGACTGTGTATATGGATGAATCGGATTATTATATAGCTCATCTGCTGAAGCAATCTCCACTAATTTTCCAAAATACATTACTCCAATACGGTCACTTATATACTTAACCATCGATAAATCATGGGCAATAAATAAATACGTTAATCCCTTTTCCTTTTGAAGTTTCTTCATCAAATTAACAACTTGGGCTTGAATGGAAACATCTAATGCAGAAATCGGTTCATCAGCTATGATAAAATCAGGATCTACAGCTAAAGCACGAGCAATTCCGATTCTTTGTCGCTGCCCACCTGAGAATTCATGGGGATAACGATTAGCATGCTCCTTATTTAATCCAACTGTATGAAGCAAATCGTATACCTTTTCCATTCTTTCACTTCTGTTCTTCGCTAATCCGTGAATATCAATGCCTTCTGCAATAATATCTGCAACAGTCATTCGTGGATTTAATGAAGCATATGGATCTTGGAAGATCATTTGCATTTTACGATTAAATTTCTTTAAATCTGCTCTTGATTTTCTTCCATGCACGTCTTCTCCATTAAATAGAACTTGACCACCGGTTGCATCGTATAGACGAATGATTGTTCTCCCAGTCGTAGATTTCCCGCAGCCTGATTCTCCTACTAGTCCAAGCGTTTCTCCTTTGAAAATATCAAAGGTTATATCATCCACTGCTTTTACTAAGTTAGGAGTGCCCACATTAAAATATTGCTTAAGATTTTTAATTTCTAATAACTTCTCAGCCACTTATTTCTCCCCCTTTACTAATACTGGTGTTTCAAAGTTAGAGGGTAGCTTTCTCATTCTCTCTTTAACAGAAGCAGGTGGTTCTACTGCTGGTGCATTTGGATGTAAGAGCCATGACTTTACAAAATGTGTTTCTGAAACTTGATATAATGGTGGTTCCTGTTCGAAATCAATAGCTAATGCATATGGATTTCTAGCTGCAAACGCATCTCCAACTGGCGGGTTTGTTAAATCTGGCGGTGTCCCTGGTATTGCTGCAAGCTCATCTTCGTTATCATTATCTAAGCTTGGCATAGACGCAAGAAGTCCCCAAGTATAGGGATGTCTTGGATCATAAAAAATTTCATCTACAGTACCCATCTCTACAATTTGGCCTGCATACATAACAGCTACACGATCTGCCACATTTGCAACAACCCCTAAGTCATGGGTAATGAAAATAATGCTTGTATCCATTTTGTCTTGCAAATCGTTCATTAAGTCTAAAATTTGCGCTTGAATGGTAACATCTAATGCTGTTGTTGGTTCATCGGCAATTAGCAAATGTGGATTGGCAGCTAAAGCAATGGCAATCATCGCACGCTGTCTCATTCCGCCTGAAAATTCATGTGGATATTGGTCCACTCTTTTTTCGGGTTTTGCTATTCCAACTAAGCTTAAAAGTTCTATTGCTTTCTTTTTCGCCTTTTCTTTATTCATTTGCTGATGTTTAATCAGCACTTCCATAATTTGCGTTCCAATTCTCATTGTCGGATTCAAGGATGTCATTGGATCTTGGAAAATCATACTCATTTCTTTTCCACGGATGCTTTCCATCTCTTTATCCGTTTTTTGAACAATATCTTCTCCGTTAAATAAAATTTGTCCGCCTTTAATATGACCTGGAGGCATAGGAATTAATTTCATTAATGTTTGAGAAGTAACACTCTTACCTGATCCGGATTCACCAACAATTGCCAATGTTTCTCCTTTATATAAGTCAAAGGATACTCCACGAACTGCCTGCACTTCTCCTCCATACGTATGGAATGAGACTTGTAAATCCTTTACTTCTAATAATTTTTCCATTTATCTCACTCCTTACTTACGTAGTCTTGGATCAAGAGCATCTCGGATTCCGTCACCTATAACATTAAATGCAAAGATTGTTAAACAAATAAACATTGCCGGGAAGAATAATCGCCATGGGTAATATTGCATCGCTCCGATTCCATCATTAGCCATTGTTCCCCAGCTAGCTAATGGAGGCGTTAACCCTAATCCAAGATAGCTTAAAAACGCTTCTGTAAAAATAGCGTTTGGCACAGTTAGTGTTAATGTTACAAGAATAGGTCCCATTGCATTAGGAATTAAATGCTTGCCCATTATTCTTGATACTCCTGCTCCTAATGTTCTAGAGGCAAGTATATATTCTTGACTCTTTAAAGATAATACTTGTCCTCGGACCATACGAGCCATATTAATCCAACCTGTAATACTCATCGCTAAAATCATCGTCCAAATTCCTTGTCCAAGCACAACCATTAGAAGGATTACAAGTAATAGGTAAGGAATTCCATATAATACGTCTGCTATACGCATCATCACTTCATCAACCTTACCACCTTTATAACCTGCAATTCCGCCCCAGATTACCCCAATCACTAAGTCGATTAATGCAGCAGCAATCCCAATGAAGAGGGATATCTTTGCCCCATACCAAATACGTTCGAACATATCTCGACCCAATTCATCTGTTCCAAAATAATGCTCTGCACTTGGTGGTTGATTTGTTTTTGTTAGATCATTTTCATAGTAATTGTATGGCGTAAGGAATGGTCCAACAAATGCCATGACGATTAAAAGAATTAATAGTACAAGTCCAAATACTGCAAGTTTATTTTTCTTAAAACGAGTAAATACATCTTTCCAAAAAGACAGACTTGCTTTTGAAATCTTCTCTGATTCAACGCTGCTATTTCCTACTATTTCAAATTTATCTTTCGAAATTTCTTGCATCTTTACTCTCCTTTCTTCCCGCCCGATAATTTAATTCGAGGATCTATTAATCCGTACAATATATCGACAAGAAGAACAGATACTAACAGGATAATACTATAGAAAACAGTAACTCCCATAATAGCTGTATAATCACGATTGTTTATACTTTTTACAAACTGTGATCCTAGTCCCGGGATACCAAAGATTTTTTCAATAACAAAACTTCCTGTAACGATCCCAGCTGATAATGGTCCCATGTAGGAAACAACTGGTAGAATCGCATTACGGATTGCATGCTTTACGGTAATATTAAAGCCGCTAATTCCTTTAGCTTTTGCTGTTTTAATATAATCATTGCTTAATACTTCTAGCATGGAAGATCTAGTTAAACGGGCAATAAATGCTGTTGGACCAGCTGCTAACGCTATTGCCGGCAGGACACTTTGCATAAATGTTCCCCATCTTGCTACAGGGAAAATACCTAGCTTCATCGCAAAAATATATTGTAAAAAAGCAGCCATTATAAAGGAAGGTACGGAGATTCCTAATACAGCAACGATCATTGCCAAATAATCTTGCCATTTATTATGTCTTAATGCAGCAATTACCCCCAATGTTACTCCAATTGCTAAAGCAATGAAAATGGCTTCGACTCCCAATACTAAGGAAACGGGGAAGCCCTCATTGATTAATTGATTAACAGTCTGACTCTTATATTTAAAAGATGGACCAAAATTCCATTGAACAACTCTTAGCAAATAATCTCCATATTGAGCATACCAAGGTTGATCAAGACCATAATGGGCATTTAAATTTGCTTCGATTGCAGGTGGCATTTTCTTTTCCGATGTAAATGGGTTACCCGGTGCCATCCTCATGAAGAAAAACGTTGCTGTAATGATTAACCATAAGGACAGCGCCATAAACAGCAAACGTTTTGTCAAGTACTTTATCATGGTTTTACCTCCATTTTTTTCTAAAACAACGCCAATTAGAAAGGAAGAGGATGTCTTAGGGAACGAGCTTCCTAGTGTATCACTCGTTAAATAAGACAGCCTCTTTTATCTCTTTGATCTTGTAGTTCATGAATGGTTTTCTTGTCCTAATTACACAAACAATTTAATAATATTTTTTAACAATTTCTATATGCAATTAGAATTTGAAATCCTTCTAACATGATTGCGGAACAAAGTAATTCCTTTTATTATTCAAAATGCGCCCATTTCAACTGAGCTTCCCCTAAACCTGAAATTACTACATCCTTCAGATTCTCTTTTTGTACCCAAGTGTTTGTATAAAAATATACAGGTGCAATTGGAAGTTCATTCATTAAAATAGCTTCTGCATCTTGTAATAATTGTTTACGCTTCGCTTCATCTGTTTCCTTTTGTGAAGCAATAAGAAGTTTTTTGTATTCTGGATTTTCCCAACCAGTATCATTGTTTCCGCCGTCTGCATCACGATACAATTCTAGGAAGTTAAATGCATCATTGTAGTCACCAGACCATGACATACGCCCAATCTGATAGTCACCAGAATCAATTTTTTCTAAGTAAACTTGCCATTCTTCGTTGTCTAATTCGACATTAATACCAAGGTTTTGTTTCCACATATCTTGAACGGCTTGCGCAATTTTAGCATGTGCTTCACTTGTATTATAAGATAATGTAATTTTTGGTAAGTCTTCTACACTATCATAGCCTTCCTCTTTCAAACCTTTTTCAAGAGCCGCTTTCGCTGCTTCGATATCATTATCTTTAAAGTAGCCTTTTTCGTTTTCAGAAAACATTGTTGGAGGAACAACTGCCATGGCTGGGATTTGTCCACCTTGTGTAATTTGCTCAACAATCGCTTGACGATCAATTGCATATGTTAATGCTTTACGAATATTTTCGTTATTAAATGGTTTTTCTTCCGTATTGAATTTATACCAATACGTTCCTGCTATTGCTTTAATATTTAGGTCCCCATTGTCTTTTAATGCCTTAATAGCATCTGTAGGTAATGAACCAAATGGTAAACCAGCCCAATCTAACTCATCGTTATCAAACATGCTTAATTCCGTTGTTGGATCTTCTACCATTGACATTTCCACTGTCTCTAATTTAACCGAGTCAGCATCCCAATAATCTTCATTTTTTTCTAAAAGAATAGACTCACTATGATTCCACTCTGTCATTTTGAAAGGACCGTTTGTAACATAATCATCGCCAGCATCTTTATACCAATCTGGATTTGCTTCTGCTACATTTTTATTCACTGGGAAATAAGTATAGAAAGCTAGTAATTGTAAGAAGTATGGTGTTGGATTTACTAAAGTTACTTCTAAAGTTTTTTCATCCACTGCTTTAATAGCAACATCATCAAGTTTACCTTCTCCATTATTAGCTGCTTCAGCACCTTTTATGGCATATAATTGATAGGCATATTGTGATTGGTTTTGAGGATCAATAGCCCATTTCCAAGCATATTCAAAATCTGCTGCTGTTACTGGATCACCGTTTGTCCATGTTGCATCTTCACGAATTTTGAATGTATAGTTTAATTGATCGTCTGAAACTTGAATATCTTCGGCCATTGCAGGCTGAGGCACTCCATCTTTATCAATACGAGTTAAACCTTCAAACGTTTGAATTAACACTCCACCAGACGTTGAATCTGTTGCTAGTGCTGGATGTAATGTTGGTGGCTCTGAAACGATGTTCAAGCGCAAGTTCTGTGATGATTTATCACTTCCACCATTGTCATTACCACATGCAGCAAGAAATGCACTTAGCACAAGCACTAAGCTCATTAGTACAAGCATTCTTTTTCTCATGTAATTACCCCCTAAATAATTTTCCTCAAATGGAACTTCGAAAATAGCTTTCCCATTCTAAACCTTAGAATACACAAGCAATCATTTCCTAAATAGTCTGTTAATTATAATAAACGACTATTGATGTATTAAAAACGATTAAATGCAAACCCCCATACATAGCGTTCAATATTATTATTTCGAAATAACTATTTCGCTAGTTCAACCTTTTATGTATTCTTATGTGTTTTAAAAAGTCTGAAAATACAACTACCTAATCCATTCGTAATCACAATTATATAATTGGAATATTTTTTACGCAAGAACTATGTAGAATTTTGTAGAATAAAAACAAATCAGAAATATACAAATCTACAGAATAATTATATTAATATAAATTTATCTAAATTTTTTTAATTCATAGAATTCATTTAACCGTTCTCATCTTCCTCATTTACCTTTAGACGAATCATTTATCTTTCTTTTCATCTGGCTCACTCTTTCTGTTTCTTCCACATATAGACTAAGCTGTTTTAAATCTGCATCTACCATCTACTACACTAAATCCAATTTACATGCCGTATACCTTCAACACTCCTTTAGAAACAACATTACTAATAGAAATCCACCATTTTTTCTATGAAAAACGACAAACTTTGAGAAAACAGCCTTTGAATATCAACTAATCATGCTAAAATGGTTATAATAATGAATATAATGTAGTTTCTGGGTTCTCTCTTTTTTGCTCTTTTTAACGAAAAAGTTGCTTTCTGATGCGAAGTGTACTTCACTAACGAGCGCTATACCAACGAATAGAAACCTAGTAAATAATATGAACAGTTTGTTTAGAGGATGCTGTCAACTAAACATTCGTGTCTAGAATACATAATGGAGGAAGTATTATAATGAAAACTATCTTTTCTGGGATTCAACCAAGCGGCACTATAACTTTAGGAAATTATATTGGTGCTTTAAGTCAATTTGTCGAGCTACAAGATGAATATAATTGTTTCTTCTGTATCGTCGATCAACATGCGATTACAGTACCTCAAGATCGAATGGTATTAAGAAAAAATATCCGCAGTTTAGCTGCACTTTACTTAGCAGTAGGTATTGATCCTAATAAAGCAACTCTATTCATTCAATCAGAAGTACCTGCCCATGCCCAAGGAGCATGGTTAATGCAATGTATCTCTTATATTGGAGAATTAGAGCGAATGACACAATTTAAGGACAAATCGACTGGTAAAGATGCTGTTTCTGCTGCATTATTAACATACCCACCATTAATGGCGGCAGATATTCTTCTATATAGTACAGATATCGTTCCAGTTGGAGAAGACCAAAAGCAACATCTTGAATTAACGCGTGATCTCGCAGAGAGATTTAATAAAAAATACAATGATATTTTGACAATACCTGAAGTTAGAATTCCAAAAGTAGGGGCAAGAATTATGTCTCTTCAGGATCCTACGAAAAAAATGAGTAAATCGGATACTAACAACAAAGCTACTATTACGTTATTAGACGAGCCAGCACAGATTATTAAAAAAATCAAAAGTGCCGTTACAGATTCAGAAGGTGTTGTTAAATTCGATCGAGAAAATAAGCCGGGAGTTTCTAACTTGCTTTCCATTTATTCTATCCTCTCTGGAGAAAGCGTGGAGAGTCTGGAAGCCAAATATGAAGGAAAAGGATACGGAGATTTCAAGTCAGATTTAGCAAATGTTGTGGTTGATGCATTAAAACCAATCCAAGAGAAATACAATGAGCTTATGAACTCTACTGAATTAGATGATATATTAGATGATGGAGCAGCAAAAGCTAATAAAGTAGCTGGTAAAATGATTAAGAAAATGGAAAATGCGATGGGATTAGGACGTAAGCGTCGTTAATTTAAATCTCTTATGGAAACGATGGAAAAGAGGATGTTCCTTTATTCCTACTGATTGATTATTTCTTGGAAAAACAAAATTTTCGAGTAATAAATCTTTAAAATCGAAGAGGAATGAAGCGGAAGACACTCGAGGCGCCGGGGAGGAATCTTAAGACTAGCCCATGGAAAGCGACGTGTATTCAGACTGCGAGCTTCTTCCCAAAATAAAAAAAACGAACAATTATGCATATCGTGATTGTTCGTTTTTTTTTATTAGTTGAAATACTTATGTCCGAGCCTTTATACTTATGCAAACTGGAGATTTTCATAAATCCCTATTTTATATAGTAATTTCTCCACTGAAAACGCTTAGTTTACCTTCGGACCATGCTCCATTTCCCATAGCTTTTCAAAAAACGGCTGACCTTTTATAATATTCTCACAAAAATGCTCATGCTTTTTAGACCAACCATACTTTGTACATTCATATAGTTCCTTCCATGCATTCTCAAAATCTAAGTGCTGAATCTCAAAATAACGTTCTGGACTCCATTCTGTGTACCAATAACGAACCTCTGCAACATTTTCAGAAGAATACAGTTGATCTAACGCCATAAACAATAATTGCTTTAATTGTCTTTCTTTTCTTGTTAATCCATTCATCACATGAGGTTCAGGTGATAAAATATGGAATTCTTTCTTTTCTTCATTGTTTTGAAAGTTATAATGAATCGTTTCTTGATTTTCAAGCAATTCATAGGCCAATTGTTCTTGTCTAGGTATCATTCGACTTTTCCTAATCGGAACAGAATATCCAATTGTATCTACTACTAAAAGTCCAATTCCATCAGAAACTACAAAACAATAATCTAATTGAATTCGTTCATGATTTTTTCGTAGATATGCTTTTTGATAAATTTCTTCTAATAATTGTCGTGGTAGTTCCGCCAAATCGTTTTCTATGTAATTGAATAAACAAGAGTCTACTTTTACTAGCGGAACTTGATCTAATAATTCAACACCATCATCTTTTCTCCATTCATGAAAGTGACAAACATTATATCCGTTTTCTTCTCCTTCAAACCAATTTACCCAAACATCATGAAGATACTGCATATTTTATCCCTCACTTCAACAACTGTTTGTCCATAAGTATTGGCAGAGCGTAGTAAATTTATTCCTATTTTCAAAGGATTATTTTATAATCCTCTATCTGATATGAAAAATATCTATCTTTCATGTATTCAGTTTGCTACGTATTTCTCTTTTTCTATAATTACTAAGAAGAAAGATAAGCAGAAGATATTTTCTTATTGAACCTATTATCATAATATGTACAAACTTTCCTTTCATGTCTTTTTTATTTCGTTTTCAGCCCCTTTTGCTAATTATTTATCCAGTTAAATTATTCTAATAGAAAGGAAATAAGTCTAAGACATAAGTACTTAAACCTAAGAAAAAGCCAACCAATCATACGGAATTTTGATTGGTTGGCTTTTAGTTTTTCAATAGACATTTATTTATAAAAAGGCTTCACTTTTTATCGTAAACTGCATCTTTGCTGTTTGTTTTTTCTTTTGAAAATAGGAATTGACAAGATAAAATCCTGTATTGTACCCAATCATGCGTGGATAGCGTCCATGTCCATACAAGAGTTGATCATGTTTCGTCTCTGTTTTTTTTACATCTAAATGTTCCTTTAGCTCCTTCTCCCAAAATTGCTTAACCTCTTCTTCCTCATACAGGTGGCACCAGCTTGCATTATATGCCTTCCCACAGTTTTCTTTAACAGCAAACTCTGCTAATCCTTCCATGATGATAGAATCTAATAAGGTATAATCCTCTATTGGTTTTTTCAGACAATGCATGCGACATACATGATGATATTCGTGAATAAAAAGAGCCTCTAATTCTTTATCGTCCGTTACTTCCCCAACAAATAAAAATAGCTGATTAGGAAATGATACACCTGATTTGTTTTCATCCCCTCTCCATGTCATCTGAAAAGGAAAAAGATAAATAGGTACATCGGGTCCATCCCATTTTTTCTTATACTTTTTATAAAACCTCTCTACTTTATTCCAGGTTTCTAATTCTTTCATCTTCTCAAAAGTTTGTTTGGAACGCCTTGATGGTTTATACATTCCAAATCCATTTAAATAACGATAAATATTATGAGAGTCGTCTCCATCAAAGGAAGCTTTCATGTTTTCACATATAGAAGTCGGCTCATAAAAATGTTCCTCGAGCCATTTCTTTGTATTGATTATCCCCACCAATATTTCCCCTCTATTTCATTTTATTCTGTTCATTTAATCAGTATATGAATGGTGAATTGATGGCGTTCCAATGCAACTAATCTCTATTATTGAAAATAGGGGCGTGGACAAAATTAAATAACTAATCTTTAAAGACGAACACTCTCTAATTTAGCTCTTAAATAAAGCTACTTTCTCATGATGGTT
>NZ_JVDT01000024.1 GCF_001076885.1 Bacillus sp. 522_BSPC | reverse complement strand
TGTTCGTCTTTAAAGATTGGTTATTTAGTTTTGTCCCAGCCTCTAAAAAAAATGCTTATTTTTCTCTTCCATACCCTCTTTTATAAATATCCCTACTTTTATAACCAGACTGAAGAATTATCCTCATTTCCGCTTTCCTTTTTTCTCTCGTTCCTTCTTGCTTTGCACTATATACATACCGCGCCCAGTCCTTGCGATACCCTGGTGTTAGGGATTGGTAGAAGGATAATAGCTCCGGCGAATCTGTTAAATCCTTTTCAATATCTGGTATTTTTTCTATGTAATCATCTACACGCTGGCTCGCTTTTGAGGAAACTGCTACTTTCTTCTTTTTTTCTTCCTCTTTTAAACCAATTACAGTAAATACATCATCTAATCCAACCATTCGCGCAAATTTTATCGTACTTTCCCCGACGTACCCTTCTGAATCTGTATTTAATCCCGAGAATAGTTCATCCCGATGAATATATGTTGAGTAGACTATATTCCCTTTCTTTGGATACGCTAAAAAAATATAGCCTTTCTTATTTAAAGATTCTTTTCGAATAATCGTATCAACCATTTCTCGCATCTCAATCATATCTAGTACAAATCCAAATATAGCATCATATTTAGATAGTAGCTCATCATCATACTCATCCAATCCTAAAAAATAATCAGTTTCTTTTGGATTATTAAGAATCGCCATTTTTTTATATTTTTTTAAATTTAATTTTTCGACAATCGTTTTTGCCAATGTTAATCACCTCCTATAATTCTTCTATTTTTCTTTCTAATGGTATATTCTAAATAGCCTCTATAAATGGAATCAATAACTGTAAATAATCCAAGCAATGATCTATGTTCAATACCAAAATGCTTACCTAACTCAAATGATTCATAATAAATATTATATGTAGATAATGTTGCTAGATGATTGTTATGAAAGGAAGTGATGGACAGTGTAGGAATGGATTTTACGGACAACTGTCTTAATTGAGCTATTATATTCTTAACATCTCCACTTAAAGATATAACAATTACTAGATCTGTTGGCTTCATTTTGTCTAGAAGAAAATCAAACTCTGTTTCTGCAGGGATAATGTACATTTTTTTATTATTAGAAATAAATTGACGCGACATTTCTTCCAATGCATTTCTTTGTCCCCAGCCACTTGCAAACCCATATATCGTATCTGCATTACTAATCTGTTCATAAATTACTTCTGTATGTATATTTTTGTATATCTTTCTCGTCGTTTCTATTTCTTTTATTTGCATCGTATAATAATCTAGATTTGTGTCCAGTTGTTTAGGCTCATTTTTCAAAAAGTACTTAAACTCACTATAACCGCTAAAGCCTATTTTTTGGGTCATTCTTAGAATAGAAGACTTGGAAATATTGCATGTATCGGATAACTCTAAAATGCTCATATTCTTACATTCTTCTATATGATTGAGAACATAGTTTATGAGATATAAATCATTTTCAGATAAAGCATCATAATATTTATTCATTAAGTCTTTCAGCATCACCAAATTCCTCCCTTATTATCATTATAAGGGATAAGTGTTTGTGGAGAAAATATTTCTAAAAATAGAAGAAAAAAGGGTACTAAACACCCTTTTTTCTATTCCTTAATGAAGTTCTGGCCAATACTCTTTATTTACCTCTATTAAATCATCTAATATCTGTTTAGCGACTCTAGCATTTGGAACAGTTCTAGATAAGGTAATTGCTTGCCAAAGTTTTTGGTAAGATTGCTCTTCCCAAGCTTCCACTACCAATTTTTCTACAGCTACTTGTTGCTCCATTAACCCTTTTTGGAATCGTGGAATAGTTCCTTGCACTAATGGTTCAGGACCATTTACTCCCACAATACATGGTACCTCTACCATTGCAGTCGGATCAAAATTTTGGATTGCTCCATTATTTTCGACAATTAAAAGCATTCTTTCTTGGGTATCATATGCTATTGCACGGGCTAAATCTACAATATAGGAAGCGTGTTCATCTATTTCTAACTCCGAGCCCTCTGTGGCACCTAAATCTGCAATTCTATTACATTGAGAGAATATAAATTTCTCTCTTCCATCCATAACCTGATTTGCTCTCGTATAGTTAGGATCCGTGTGCGCTACCTCGTCTTGAGGATAGAAATAGTATTTTAAATACGTATTCGGTAAGGTATCTGGATCAACTGCATATACATCCTTCGCTTTTCTAAAAGTAGACTGCCAGCTTTCATCGGCATGTTGGCCTTCATTTTTTGCTAAGTCATAACCATATTCTTGTACATGCTCTTTTAATTTTGGCATTAAATCATTTCCATCTTTATCACGAATATCTGTCCACCAGCCAAAATGATTCAGACCATAATAGCGAATCGTCATATCCTTTCTAGATGGGAGACCTACTATTTTTGCCATCAGATTTTCAATTCCTATTGGCATATCGCAAATATTAAGTATCTTTGAATTAGGTCGCAATTTTCTAGTAGCTTCTGCAACAATAGCAGCTGGGTTTGAATAATTTAACATCCATGCATTAGGTGAATATTTTTCCATATAATCTAATATTTCTAATACGCCTCCAATCGATCTCATTCCATAGGCAATACCTCCAGGACCACATGTTTCTTGACCTACTACCCCATATCTTAATGGTATCTTTTCATCCTTTTCTCTCATTGCGTACTTTCCTACACGAATATGGGCCATTACAAAGTCAATGTCAGTAAAAGCTTCTTCTGGTTCTGTTGTAGCTAAAAAATTAATTTCAGGATCTTTTTCTTTAATGATTACTGCGCACGCATCTGCCACTTGCTGTTGACGTTCTTTATCATTATCGTAAAATTTAATTTGTCTTATCGGAAACTTATCTAAGTTTTCTAAAAGCATTAATATTATTCCTGGCGTAAAAGTACTACCTCCACCTGCTACTGTAATTGAAAATTTATTCATAGATAATCTCTCCTATTCTTCATTTTTTAATTTTTCGAACTCTTCTCTTACTTGCGGAACGGATAAACCTACAATAATTTGAATTCCTTTATTATTCCTAACAACTCCGTGAGCACCACCTTCTCTAAAGGCACTATCGGGCATAACGAGAGTTGGATCTTTTACACTAATTCTTAATCTTGTTGCGCAATTATTTATTGTTTCGATATTTTCTGTACCACCTAATGCATGAAGAAATATCTCCGCTTTTTCTCTATAACTGTTCTCCACAACAGTTGCTGCAACCTCATCTTTTTTATCTCTGCCTTTTTGTTTTTCTTGATAATCTTTCTTTCTATATAGTTTAACCTCCTTCTCATCCGTCTCTCTTCCAGGTGTAGCAAAGTTAAACTTCAAGATAAGAAAACGGAAAACGAAAAAGTATATACCGGTAAAAATTAACCCAATTACAATTTGAGTTACATAAACATCCCAATGATTACCGAATAATGGAATCCAGTTTTTAGACATTATTTCAATCAAACCGCCACCCATATCTCCTACTACTCCGAACGTATATAGCACTGCTGACAAAGTAGCCGCTAGTACAGCGTGAACAGCAAATAATACAGGTGCAACAAATAAGAAAGTGAATTCTAGCGGTTCTGTAATCCCTGCTAGTACAGCGGTTAAGGTTGCTGGGATTAGAAGAGCTGCTACTTTCTTCCTTTTTTCTTTTTTTGCTGTGAAATAAATTGCTAATGCAATACCTGGCGCCGCAAACATCTTGGAGTTTCCATATAATCCAAAGCCACCAGCTGGGAACAAAGTTTTTAGTGATTCCGTACTTTGTGCAAAGTCCCCAAGATTACCCATCCAATATTTAACGATCCCGTCTTCTACAACAGCTGGACCAAACATAAATGGTGTATAAATAAAGTGATGCAACCCTGTTGGGATTAAAGCCCTTTCAAAAAGATGATAAAACCATACACCTAATGTTCCTGAACTAGCTAAAAATCCTTGAAGAGAACCGATTCCAGATTGAATAATCGGCCATATCCATGCTACAACAACTGCGATAGGTATCATTATAAAGTAACCTAAAATGACAATGTACGTAGATCCCTGGAATATCCCAAGCCATTCGGGTAACTTCTTTTCAAAATAACTATTATGAAGCCAGACCGTTATGCTAGAAATTAGTATTGCTCCGATAATTCCTGTATCCAATGTTTTTATGCCAGCAATTAGCTTCATTCCACTAGTACTGCCAACTTCTTGAGTAAAGTCAACACCGAATGTTGGTCCAAAGAATTCTAATATGCCTGATAGAAAATAATTAAAAGTAAGATAAACAACAACTGCTTCCATTACTGCTCTTGCATTAGCTGTTTTAGCTAATCCAAGTGCAATGCCGATTACAAAAAGCAATTCCATCTGATTAAATACTGTCCATGCGCCATTTTCCAAAATAGTTAAAATACTATTCCACGTGGTACCTTCATCTGCTATACTACCGACAATTTGAGGATTATTTAACATAATAGTAATGGCAAGAACAATACCTGAAAATGCAAATAATAGTACTGGTGTAAACATCGCTCCACCAAATCGTTGAAGCTTTTGCATCATATGAATCCCTCCTCTTTAATTATTAACTTCTACCTCTATTTAATCATCGTATGAAAGCTGTTTCAATAACACCGGACCATTTAGGTAAACGCTGTCATTTATAGATAAACGTCCCAACTAACGGGAAAATTCCCACAACAAAAGAAAAATAGTCTATTTAAATAGTAATAGAAAGAAACAACTGAAGAATCATTCCGCACTATCCGAGCTTACTTTCCAATGACCAATTGCAAAAATAATAGTACCTATTCCTAACCATATAGAATGTCCCCAAATAGCTGATACGAAAAAAATACAGCAAGGCAAAATTGCCAATGGAATAGGAACAAACAGAAAAGACTTTGTAAGAAAGCTGTAGTCTCGGTCATTCTTTACATACATAATCCAAAGAAGATAATACAAGAGGAGAAAAAGAAAGGATAAAATCAACCACTCGTCTATTACTTTTACCGAATTAGTAGTAGATAATAGAAATAGACAGCCTATTTGTCCTACCCTTTCCATAAAAGGAAAGATAAGAAGGGTGCTTCTCGTTTTAGAAGGTATATTTTTCGGTGGAAAAAAAATAATAAACAGGATATTCGGTAAAAGTAATCCAATAGCAATAACCAAACCAATAGGAGACAAGGAAAAAGACATATCTAATCCTCCTTTTTTGTAGGAACAACTTGACTTTATTATCCTTGTTTTTCCTCTCTTACACAATGAAAAAGGGAAGGGGTCTTTTTCTCTAAGCGGC
>NZ_JVDT01000023.1 GCF_001076885.1 Bacillus sp. 522_BSPC | reverse complement strand
ATAAAGGACATGGTGATGAATACGAATCTTTAAAAGGTTTATATCCATTCCTGGCAACTCCATATCAATAAAATAACAAGATTCAAATAAATAATAATCACATGCTGGGAAAGTATCGCTATTTTTTATCGATGTTGGTGAAAGGGAAGACCACTCTTTGTCACTAGATCCAAACATTTCTTTCCAATAATCTTCCTTATGACTATTCTCTGAAAATTGATAGATTTTTTTTAAGTTGTCAAAACTCATAAAAATTCCCGCTTC
>NZ_JVDT01000022.1 GCF_001076885.1 Bacillus sp. 522_BSPC | reverse complement strand
CTGCCATTATTTTAACAATTGTATTTAAATATATCCCAATGTATGGAGCAATAATCGCTTTTAAGGACTTTAGCCCAATGAAGGGAATTATCGGAAGCGATTGGGTAGGTTTAACACACTTTAAGGATTTTTTAACTTCGCCAAATTTTAAAGAGATTTTTGTTAATACGCTTAAATTAAGTTTTTATGGTTTGATACTGGGCTTTCCGGTACCCATTATTTTAGCACTTAGTATAAACCAAGTACGGAGAGCTGCTATCAAAAAAAATATCCAGTTAATATTGTATGCACCGAATTTTATATCTGTTGTTGTCATTACAGGAATGTTATTTATCTTTATGTCACCAACAGGTCCAATAAATTCACTATTATCTATATTTAACGATAAACCTATTTCATTTATGACAGATCCTGAATATTTTAGATCTATTTATATTTTATCGGGAATATGGCAAGCGGCGGGATGGTCGTCCATTATTTATGTTGCTGCACTTGCGAACGTTGATCCTCAATTACATGATGCTGCAACAATCGATGGAGCAACACTTTTGCAAAGGATAAGACATATTGATCTGCCTACTCTTAAACCAATAATGGCAGTGTTGTTTATTCTAGGGGCAGGGGGAATTATGGCGATAGGATTTGAAAAGGCTTACTTAATGCAAACTTCTATGAATCTACCTACTTCGGAGATACTGCCAACTTATGTATATAAAGTAGGGTTGCAGGCCGGGGATTATGCATATTCCACAGCGGTAGGGTTGTTTAATTCTGTTATTAACGTAGTTTTATTAGTATTCGTGAATTTTGTAGTGAAGAAGTTAAATGAAGGAGAAGGGCTATATTAAAAAGGGGGGATAACCGATGAAGAACCATTCAAAAACAGATAAGATGCTTCTTTTAAGCAACAAAATAATTTTGATATTACTTGTTTTAATAGTTGTATTACCATTACTTTATATTCTATTGGCTTCCTTTTTAGATCCTAATATTCTGCTTAGTAAAGGATTTTCTTTAGATCCCTCTGATTGGAGTCTAGAAGGTTATAAACGTATTATACAAGATGATTTAATGATAAAAGGATTTATCAATTCAGTTATATATTCACTAGGTTTTACGATTGTCACAATAATTATCACGATATTTGCTGCATATCCGCTTTCTCTTGATGGATTTAAAGGGAAGAATGTGATTATGATATTCTTCCTAATCACGATGTTTTTTAATGGTGGACTGATTCCTACCTATTTAGTAGTGAAGGATTTAGGAATGCTCAATACTATTTGGTCCATTATTTTGCCAGGAGCAATTAGTGTCTGGAATATTATATTGGCAAGAACCTTTTTTAAAGGGCTTCCAAAAGAGTTGTTTGAGGCAGCTAAAATCGACGGTGCTTCTGAATTAAAAATATTTCTAAAAATAGTTTTGCCTTTGTCTAAACCGATTATTTTTGTAATCGCTTTATATGCCTTTGTTGGACAATGGAATTCCTACTTTGATGCAATGATTTATTTAGAGGACCAAGAATTACATCCATTGCAGCTAGTTTTACGTTCCATTCTGATTCAAAACCAAGTTCAGCCTGGAATGATTAATGATCAATTAGCAATGGCTGAGTTAAGTAAATTAGCGGAAAAAATAAAATATGCATCTATTGTCATTTCAAGTTTACCACTTCTAATCATGTATCCATTCTTCCAAAAATACTTTGAAAAAGGTGTTATGGTAGGATCTTTAAAATAATTTAAATAAAAGCATATGGAGGGTTCACTTATGGGGAAAATCAATAAGCTTCTTTCAACTTTTATTGTTGCTGGTCTTGTTCTAACAGGCTGTAGTGGAGATAAGACAAGTAAAAGTGCTTCAACAGAAGATTTAAAACTAACTGATGTTACATTTCCTTTGAAAGAGAAAGCTACACTTCGTTTTATGACACAAAGCTCAGCTTTGGCACCAACCGACCCGAATGAAAAGCTAATCTATCAAAGATTAGAGGAGCAGACAGGTGTCCATATAGATTGGAAAAACTATACGAAAGACCAATTTGTGGAGAAGCGGAATTTAGCGTTGGCAAGTGGGGAGCTGCCAGATGCCATTTTAGATGCTGCTTTCAGTGATTATGATTTATTGAAATATGCGAAGGATGGAACCATCATACCAGTTGAAGATTTAATTGATCAGTATATGCCCAATTTTAAAAAGGTGCTGGAAGAAGCTCCAGAATATAAATCGATGATTACAGCTCCAGATGGACATATATACAGCTTTCCTTGGATTGAAGAGCTTGGCAGTGGAAAGAGCCGCATTCAAGTAGTTGATTGCCTTCCTTGGATAAATGTAGAATGGCTAAATAATTTAGGGCTGGAAATGCCAACAACAACAGAAGAACTAAAAGAGGTACTTCTTGCTTTTAAAACACAAGATCCAAATGGTAATGGCGAAGCAGATGAAATACCATTATCTTTTATTGTAAATCAAGGAGGAGAGGACCCAGCCTTCTTATTTGCTTCCTTTGGTCTAGGAGATAACTGGGATCATACGGTTGTTTCCAATGAAGGGAAAGTTATTTTTACTGCAGCAGAAGAAGGATATAAAGAAGCGTTAAAATTTTTTAATGAACTAAATGATTTAGGTTTAATCGATGTAGAAGCATATGAACAAGATTGGAATAAATATGTAGCGAAAGGAAAAGATTCAAAATACGGTCTTTACTTCACATGGGATAAAGGAAATATTAGTGGCATGAACGATACTTATGATGTAATGCCTCCATTAGAAGGACCAAATGGTGAAAAAAATGTGGCACAAACAAATGGCATTGGTCTTGATAGAGGAAGAATGGTTATCACAAGTGCGAATAAGAATTTAGAGTTAACAGCTAAATGGATTGATCAACTGTATGAACCACTGCAATCTGTTCAAGATAACTGGGGAACATATGGGGATTCGAAACAGCAAAATATTTTTGAATTTGATGAGAAAGCTGGTATGTTAAAGCATCTTCCTTTAGAAGGCGCAGCACCAGTTGAAATAAGAGAAAAAACAAATATCGCAGGACCGCTGGCGATACTAGATGAATATTACGGCGTATATACGACAAAACCAGAAGATGCTGCTTGGAGATTAGATATTTTAGAAAAAAATATGGTTCCTCATATTAAAGCTGAGAACTTTTATCCACCTGTATTTTTCTCACTAGAGGAAGCAGATGAAAAGGCAAAAATTGAAACAGATTTATTTGCTTATGTGAATAGAAAAAGAGCCGAATGGATGAGTAATGGAAAAATTGAGGAAGAATGGGAAGATTATTTGAAAGAATTAGAGAGACTAGGTCTAAGCACTTGGTTGCAAATTAAGCAAGATGGCTATGACAGAACAGTAAAACAGTAAATTAATTAATTGGAGGCATAACAATGAAGATTACTAAACTCGAAAAAAACAGACCAGCCTTACATTTTTCGCCAAGAAAAAATTGGATGAATGATCCGAATGGGTTAGTGTTTTTCAAAGGAGAATATCATTTATTTTATCAGCATAATCCGCATGGCAGCACATCGGGGCCCATGCATTGGGGGCATGCAGTCAGCAAAGATTTAATCGAATGGGATGAATTAGAGATAGCTTTACATCCTGATGAGAATGGAACCATTTTTTCAGGCAGCATAGTTGTAGATTGGAATAATACAACAGGCTTTTTTAACGACGAACCAGGGTTAGTGGCTATTTTTACCCATCACTTGGAGCCAGATCACGGTAAAGAGGCCGTTCAGACACAGAGTTTGGCATATAGCCTAGATAAGGGAAGATCATGGATTAAATATGACGGTAATCCCGTACTTGCTCACCCTTCCAAGCCTGATTTTAGAGACCCTAAAGTTTTTTGGCATAAAGATACCCAAAAGTGGATGATGGCTTTAGCTACAGGACAAACAATCTCTTTCTATTCTTCTCCAAATTTGAAGGATTGGCAGTTTGAAAGTGAATTTGGAGAGAAGTGTGGCTGTCACAAAGGGGTATGGGAATGTCCAGACTTATTTGAGTTACCAATAGACAATACAAATGTTAAAAAATGGGTACTTATTGTTAGTGTTGGTGATAATCCTCAATATGATGAAGGGTCTCGCACGCAGTATTTTGTTGGCTCATTTGATGGAAAGGAATTTACACCAGAACATGAAGAAATAAAATGGCTGGACTATGGGAAGGACAACTATGCCGGAGTAAGCTTTTCTGACATCCCTGAAGCAGATGGAAGACGAATTTATCTAGGCTGGATGAGTAATTGGCGTTATGCTAATCAAGTTCCAACAGAAGGTTGGAGAGGTCAGATGACTCTTCCTAGAGAGCTGGAACTGCGTGAGAAGAAGGGAGCGTATTATCTTGTCCAGCATTTAGTAAGAGAATTAGATACCTATTTTGATAGAAAAGAAGAAAGAACAGACACAATCATTACAGACAAAGAAAGCACTGTTTTTGAAGTAGATGATGAATACACAGAGATAATCCTATCCTTAAAGAATATAAATGCAAATAAGTACGGATTAACGATAGAACATACAGATTCACAGAATACAACAATTACTATTGATGTTAAAGAAAATGTACTAAGTCTGTCTCGTGAAAAATCTGGGGTGGTTGATTTTTCTGATAATTTTCCTAAATTGCAGCGAGTTTGTCTTAAGGATTCTCATTCACTAGATCTACGAATAATTGTAGATTCCGCCTCATTAGAACTATTTATCAATGGCGGAGAGCAAGCATTAACAAGTTTAATTTTCCCTGATAAAGTAAGTAAACGAGTATGTTTATTTGCAGAAGATGGGGAAGTGAATCTAGTATATGGAAAGGTATCTGTTCCTTCTAAAAATTGATATGTAACGGATAGCCAGGGGATTGGATGAATCTATCCTCTGGCTATTTTATACGAAATTCAATGGAAAAAAGTTAGAAAAGTGGTGTAGAGATAATGAGCGATGTAACAGCGTTAGGAGAGATTTTAATTGATTTTACTCCCCAAGGTGAAAATGAACAAGGGTTTCCCATTCTTGTTGCCAATCCAGGTGGAGCTCCGGGGAATGTTCTAGTGGCTTTATCCTGTTTGGGGATGAGAACAGAATTTATTGGGTGTATAGGAAAGGATTACTTTGGTGAATTACTCGTGTCTACTTTACAGAATAAAGGGGTGCAAACAAATGGAATTGTTTATTCCCCAATAAAAACGACACTAGCATTTGTGCATAATGATCAACAGGGGGATCGTTCTTTTAATTTTTATAGACAGCCTGGTGCGGACATGATGTTATCTAAGGATGATGTGGACTTATCATTAATAGCTGATGCTAAAATATTACAGGTTGGATCAATATCCATGACAAATGAGCCATCAAGAGAAGCAACTTTATTAGCATTAAATTATGCCAAAGAACAGAATAAGATTATTTCACTGGATCCCAATCTACGTCCATTACTATGGCAAAGCTTAGAAGAGGCAAAAGAGCAAATCGAAGCACTCTTGTATTTTGCAGATATAGTAAAAGTTTCGGGAGAAGAATTAGCATTTTTAACGAACACAACAGATATTTTTTCTGGAGCAAAGCAGTTATACAAAAAGTTTCATTTACGGCTGCTTTTTGTAACAGTGGGAGATAAGGGGAGCTATGCATATGGAGAAGATGGCTTAGTATTTGTCCCAGGAGCAGCTGTAAAAGCTATTGATACAACTGGATGTGGTGATGCATTCCTTGCTGGCGTTCTTTATAAATTATTAAAGAGGGATTTATTGGATTTTAATATAAAAGAAGCTATATTAAAGCAGATTTTGGATTTTGGAAATGCGATGGGAGCATATGTTGCAACAAACAAAGGTGGAATTCCTGCCATGCCTACTCTTCATCAAATCGAAGACTTTATAGTAGTCAATAAAAAGGAAGAATAAATGAATTTTTAAAAATGAGGAGAGGGGGGAGAAACAAGTTGAAAAAAAGAATATTAACAGTTTTTTGGTCCGTTACATGCTTATTAACTGGCTGTAGTATCAACCAAATGGGAAAGGAAGAGAATAACTTGAATGCATTGAGACCTGATAACATGGAAGCTGCCACTTCTGATTATTATACAGAATTGTATCGACCTCAATATCACTTTTCAACACCTACAGGAAATTTAGCAGACCCAAATGGACTAATCTTTTTTGAGGGAGAGTATCATCTATTTCATCAAAAAAATGGTAATTGGGCACACGCAGTGAGCAGGGATTTATTACATTGGGAACATTTACCGATTGCCTTGGAACATGATCATCTAGGGCAAGCATTATCTGGAAGCGCTGTAGTGGATTGGAATGATTCCACAGGATTTTTTGATGGAAAAGCCGGATTTGTTGCCATCTATACAAATACAGAGGGAGGTGAATCCCAAAGTATTGCTTATAGTAAAGATAATGGGAGAACATGGGAAAGATATAAAGGAAACCCGGTTATTTCAAACCCAGGAATAAAGGATTTTCGCGATCCAAAAGTATTTTGGCATGAGATTACAAAAAAATGGATAATGGTTGTTTCGACAAATCAAAGTGTAACGTTTTATCGTTCTGATAATTTGATTGACTGGGAGTTTCAGAGTCAATTTGGGGATAAGGAGGGATCTCATGCAGCTGTATGGGAATGTCCTGATTTATTCGAATTGCCTGTAGATGGTGATGCGAATAATAAGAAATGGGTATTGCAAGTTAGTGTAGGAGATAATGAAGAAACAAATGGATCAACTGCTCAGTATTTTATTGGAGAGTTTGACGGAACACAATTTATTAATGATAATGCTCCAGAAACTATTTTAACAACAGATTTTGGGCAAGACTTTTATGCTGCTCAGTCCTTTTCTGATATCCCGGAAAAAGATGGTCGCCGAATTTGGTTAGGTTGGATGGCGAATTGGAGATATCCTTATCAATCGCCAACGGAACCATGGAAGGGGTCTATGTCTATTCCTCGTGAACTACATCTGAAAACAGTTAAGGATGGAAGTATTAACTTATTTCAAGAACCTGTTAGGGAATTAGAAAGTTTACGTGTCAATCATATTGCTTTTGATCCTATGGAGGTTAATGGGGAGCACTTTATTGAAGACTTTTCTGGTACTACATATGAATTTGAAGCTGTGCTGGAATGGGAAAAAGTAGAGGAATTCGGTATTCGAGTTCGACAATCAGAGGGCGAAAATACGGTTATAGGTGTAAATACGAAAGATAATAAACTATTCTTAGATAGATCTCGTGCTGGGTTAGAAACGTTATTGGATCGAAATGGGAATCCCTTTCAATTTGGGAATAACCATACAACTCCTTACCCTGTTAAGGACAAACGAATAAAGATTAGAGGATTTGTTGATGAATCATCTGTTGAGGTGTTTATAAATGATGGGGAATATGTCTTTACGAATTTAATCTATTCCCAGCCTACGAGCAACGGAATAGAATTATATGCAAAAGGTGGCAGCATGAAGGTTGCTTCACTAGACTTTTATCCTTTATATTCAACATGGAGAGAACGCCCAAAGGAAAATGAAGTCGAACGTATAGTAGTAAGTTCGGAATATTTAACCCTAAAAGAAGGGGAAACCCAAACTATTAATGCGATTTTAAAGCCAGATTGGATTAAGAGCAGTTCTCCTTTTAGTTGGGATATCGATGAACAAGACATAATTGAAATAACGGAGTCTGATAGCGATGGAAAAGGTATTTTCATTAAAGCATTAAAACCAGGGGGAACAAACATACAGGTTAAGCATCCTGAAACTGAACTTACAAAGGAAATAAGAATAAGGGTAGTAAAATAAAAAATTAAAATATGAAAAGCACTTTTCTTAAAAAAGGAAAAGTGCCTTTTACAT
>NZ_JVDT01000021.1 GCF_001076885.1 Bacillus sp. 522_BSPC | reverse complement strand
GCATCGTGCGTCCGTAGCGCAATGGAACGACTTAGTTTTTACACCTGACTATATTTAAAAACATAGAAAACCATCATGAGAAAGTAGCTTTATTTAAAAGCTACTTTAGAGATTATTCGTCTTTAAAGATTAGTTTTTTAGTTTTGTCCCAGCCTCACCTTCTTGTTAGAAGCGAAAACCAATTATTTAGGCACAGGTTTAATCCATAAGAACAGCAAGAATACTAAGCTTATGTAACCAAATATAGGATATAAAAAGGATAATAATGTGCCATACTGTACGAAACTAATTAAATAGGAAACCAAAATAATTCCACCGATTATTACCATACTTGGTAAAGGAATGAAGCTCCGCAACTGCCTCTCTAACCCATAAATATTCCCGATTACCGAACTGAAAATTTCTCCATATATGACTAAAATATAAACCCATGAAAGCTGTGGAGCTAAATTTTTCATAATAATAGCCATAGGAATAGAATACAGATAAACATCCTTCAGCATAATAAGGGAAAAATGACTGGATATTAGAATCATCATTAGAGCAATTCCACCTAAAATACCTCCCCATTTAACCACTTCTTCATCGCCAATTTCAGAGGCTGCAGGTACTAGCACAGCAATTGCTAAAGCCAAATTTAAGGCAGTATACGAAAACGGAGAGCTGATAGTTTTCCAAGTAATGGTCTCCATTTGAAATATCTCTCCCAAAAATCCTGGCAAAGAAATAGAAAGTATAAAGAGAATAAAGCTGAAACTGATCATAATAGGTACAACAAATGTGTTTACGGCAAATAACCCTCTTGTTCCTACCATCATAACCATTAAAGAAAGGACAATTGTAAAAATGACGCCAACCGTTTTATCTAGGCCGAGCTGCTCTTCAAATACAGCACCAGCTCCTGAAAACATCACAGCACAGACTCCTATTAGCATAAGTAATAATAGAATGTTAATCATTGTTCCTATGACATTACCAAATAAGTAAATAGTAAACTCTTGATAGGAAGATGCCTTTATTTTGACCGAAATACGCATTAGTTTCGCCCCAAAATACGCAAAAATAAATCCACTTACAATGATTCCTAACAAGCCGATAAATCCATATTGTGAAAAAAAGACTACTATCTCTCTTCCTGTCGCAAATCCAGCACCGACAACAGTACCTACATACACCGCTGCTAGCTGTATTGCAGCATACCATTTATTTTTCACAGAATTCCCTCCCTACATCAACTATATGTAGAAATGGAC
>NZ_JVDT01000020.1 GCF_001076885.1 Bacillus sp. 522_BSPC | reverse complement strand
TTTATTTAAGAGCTAAATTAAAGATTGTTCGTCTTTAAAGATTAATTATTTAGTTTTGTCCCAGCCTCTTTCCCTTTATTCTTTTATATCCACTCTATTTGCAGCAACTGGAACAGCTAATTCTTTCGTTAATTGAAATTCACCAACTGCTTCAACTTTCGTATTCTCAAACTTAACTGTTGAGTATTTAAAGTCCTTTGCAGTTAAAAGGATAGATTCGATTGCATATAACGTCTTCTGATCCTCTTCCATTTTACTTTCATTTGACAAATGGACAATTAACTGCCTTTTCCCTTCGTCCTTTGAAACCTTATCAATATCAATTGTATCAGGGATTGATGCTGTTAATCCATGTGTTTCCATATCATCTTCCATTGCATCAAAAGCATTTTCAATTGTATCATAAGGTTTTTCCCAAGGTACATATAATGGTTTCTCTGTTGATTCATCTTGCAAAAGGAAGTAAGCACGTTTTTCCAGCGGACTATATTCAATAGTCGTTTCTTTTCGATTACCGAGCTCAACTCCTAGTTTTCCGTCTGTATAAAACATCATTTTCTTTGCACCAATTGTCTGCAATTGCTGCTGAATTAGTGTATTAAAAAAGTCCTCAGAATGTGAACCAATGTTCGTCAATTTTTGTTTCGTGTCTACTTCGATGGTATTATTACTTAAATGATAAGTAAACAGCTCTGGACTAATTGGAAAATAGTCACTTAACTGTTTATTAACACCAATCATTTTATCTATATTTTGAACATATAAATCAAACCTAGATAAATGATTCGGATTTTCAACTAAAATGCTAACAGGAACAATCACTTGGATATTTTGATCAGGAATTGGATAGGTTATTACCTCAGAATCACCTACGTCTTCATGATATATAGCAACTTTTGTAAGAGCCGGTGAGGCCATTTTCGTTTGCCGATCCGTAATTTCAGAATTTTGTATTTCATTTTCTTCTACCTTTTCGGACACACTATTTTTCATTAAAGCAGAATTATCAGCAACTTTACTTTCGCTCTCCAATGATTCATTGCTGTCCAAAAAACTTTGACTAATAATAAATAGAATCATCATTGTGCATACTGTCGCCAATATTGGCATGAATACTCTTGTTTTGTGAACAGATTTCTTTCTCATTTGGATAGTATGATAAATAAATTCCGGGCTCCGTTCATCTTTAATAGATGGCAATTGCTTAAGGGTTTGCTTGATTTTTTCATCATTCCACTTTTGTTTCGGCATAAGAATCCTCCTCCCCCCCGTTTTCCTCTAAAAAGGTCCGTAGTGCCTTTAATGCTCTGTGCTGTGTTGTTTTCACTTTACTTTCTGTCCATCCAAGTGTTTTCGCTGTCTCTGATATGGAAAGTTCTTGAATATATCGAAACACAATAACCATTTTCTGGTCTACTGTACAATATTGTAACGCATTGTAAACACTCTTCATTTCTTCCGATTGCATGGTAATTTCTTCTGGAAGAAATCCATCTGCTTTTATTTGCCGTTTGGACCAGTCAAACTTATCAATAATACGCTCTTTCCAATTCTTTTGTTTACGAAAATGGTCGATGGCAACATTTCTAGCAATACTAAATAACCAGGTTTTCTCCGTACTCTTACCCTCAAAGCGATGATAGGAATTTAGAACACGAATATAAACTTCTTGTACTAAATCTTCTGCCGTCTCCTTGTGATTTACCATATAAAATAAAAATTGAAAAACGTCATGATGATACTTAGTATAGATTTCATCAAAAACGGAGTTCATCTTTTCCCCTCCCCCGTTCAATATATTAGTCGTAATTTAGTGTCATTAGTTTCAGTATTTTATAATTAATTCTAGTTTCTTTTACTTATTCCTTATAATGTGCAACTATCATCAGTACTTTTTCTTCATCCCATACTGATAGTTGAAACATTTTGAGCACTCACATACAGTTGATCTCCCGCCTATTTTTCATGAAATTACTTAGCAAGCGTTCCGTCTTACAGAAGTTTAATAGTGGAATAAATATAATAAAAGGGGGTCAAGAAAAGTTTACCCTTACAAGTTATACTTGCATGTAGTAACATTCCTACATACAAAATGGAAAAATAGCTTGTAGGGTCAAAATCCTTCCATGACACCCCCATATGTTCTATTATGTTAAATTGTTTCTCATGAATCAAGAAGAATCGGCACTTTCTCTAATTTTCTTCTTTATTTCGAGGTAAAAAGATAAAAAATGTCGTCCCTCGACCATATTTACTGTAAACAGAAATATCGCCACCATGGGCGTCAATGATATTTTTTACAATAGCTAATCCTAGGCCAGTCCCTGCATTCCCTCTTGTTCTTGCTTTATCTGCTTTATAAAAACGTTCAAAAACATATGGCAAATCTTCCTCAGGAATACCTGCCCCTGTATCCTCCACTTCTATATATACTCCGTAATCATCAGAACGAGCACGTAAAGAAACAGTACCCTCACTCGGCGTATGTCGTAAACTATTATCCATTATATTGGTTAAAACTTGCTCGATACGATCTGGATCCAGCTCATATTCACCAATATCTTCTGAAATAAAAACAGTAAAAACTATTTCCTTCTCTTTCGCAATTGTTTTAAACTTTCTTGCAACGCGGTTTATAAAGCTATTTAAATCAACTTGTTCTTTCCTTAGTTCTAAATAGCCAGTTTCCATTCGGGCTAAATCTAGAAATTCATTTACTAAGCGCCCCATTCTTAATGACTCATCGTAGATTATCCGTGCCATTTCTCTCTTTTCTTCCTCTGATTCTGCAATATTATCTACAATTGCTTCACTATATCCTTGTAACATACTTATCGGAGTTCTAAGTTCATGAGAAATATTCGCAATAAAATCAATCCGCAACTTATCTAATTTCCGTTCCTCTGTCATATCGCGAATCACCACAATTGCTCCCCTAATATCCTTTTTATTATAAAGGGGACTAACAATCATAACCCAGTTTCTGCCTTGTAAAGTGATTTCATCTATCTGCTCGTTACCAGTATGGACGGCAAGCTGAAATAATTTCTTCAGTTCATTAGGAATTTGCGCATGCATATCACTTAATTCGCCTTTTTCATAATACCAGTGTTGCAAGAATTTTTCTGCTGGTGGATTGGTAAGGAGCAAGCTCCCATTTCGATTAAGTGTTAGTACCCCATCTGCCATTCCACTTAAAATATTGTCCAACTGTTCTTTTTCTTGGCTTAAGGCGTTCATATTAAAATGTAATCTTCTTGCCATTTCATTGAACGCAATCGAAAGTTCACCGATTTCATCTTGCGCCATTATAGGCACCTTTGTCGAAAAATTCCCTTGAGATACCTCAAAGGCAGCTTCTCTCATCTTTCTTAAAGGTGCAGTAATTCTTGTTAATAAGAAAAACGCAAATATCGTCGTTAAAATAATGGCAATAACAGCAGCTAATACGATAAATTTAGCTGTTGACTGCTTAGATTCATTCATCGATTGTAAAGACTGATAAATAAAAACAGCACCATCATTCCCATTAACGTGTAGGGGAGAACCTACGATAGCTATCTGCTCAGGTATATTATCCTTATTCTTCCATCTTGTCATCACAACGGTTGGCTCATTGCTTGATGCCACGTTTTGTAATGCTTCATTTTCTTCAATGTAAGAAACGGAGAGTTCCTGCAGACGACTCTCTGGATAATAATAAATTTGGTCAGGAGAAGAAATGATGATTGCTCCAGTCGAATGATCTAAAAGTTCCCCTACAATTTCTAATCCAGTCTGATTATTATGTTCTTTCATTATTTCTGATATTTTAGTTGCTGTATTGGTTAATTCAGTTTCCGTTTGCTCTGTATAATATTGCTCAAAATACTCCAGTAGCATGATTGTAAGAATCGTTAAAACAACGGAAACCAGCAATAAAAAGGTTATCCAAAGCTTAAATACTACGCTTCGCCAAAACTTCATCCATTGTTAACCTCAAACTTATAGCCTACTCCCCAAACAGTAACAATCATGCTAGCTGCCTCTTCCGAAACGCGATTAAGCTTTTCTCTTAATCTTTTAACATGTGTATCCACTGTTCTTAAATCACCAAAAAATTCGTAATGCCATACTTCTTTTAATAGTAATTCTCGATCAAATACCTTATCTGGAGCCTTAGCTAGGAAATATAATAGTTCATATTCCTTTGGAGTTAAGCTTACTTCTTTACCGCTAGCTAATACACGATGTGCATCATGATCAATGGTTAATGCTGGAAATATGATGACGTCCTTTGATGAGCTGTCACTTTGTTCAAATGTAGTGGTGGTTGAACGTCTCAAGAGAGCTTTTACTCTTAAAACTACCTCTCTAGGACTAAATGGCTTTACAATATAATCATCTGTACCAACTTCAAATCCTTGAACTCTATTTACTTCTTCCCCTTTAGCAGTAAGCATGATAACAGGAGTAGTTTTTTTCTCTCTTAACTCCTTGCATACCTCCATACCATCTTTTCCAGGCATCATCAGATCGAGTAAGATAACATCATAATCAGTGTTTAATGCCTTAGAAAGAGCGCTCACTCCATCTTCCGCTTCCTCTACTGTAAACTCTTCTCTTTCTAAGTACATTTTTAAAAGACGTCTAATTCTTTCTTCGTCATCTACCACTAGGATTTTAATTTCCTTCTCCATCGTTCATACCTCCTAACAAAATACACGAAACGATTTATTGTCCTATTATGTTTCGTATGTAACATGTATAAATAAATGCAATGTATCTTATGGACTATTATTTATACTGCAGTTTTCCAATTAAATAGTAAATTATTTAGGTGATTTCTCTTATTTGTCACATTTATTATAGCATTATTATCATGCAGATATTGTTATCATCCATTGCCATATGTGACACTTTTATGAACTTTTGTTGAATTACCCATTTATAACAGAACAAATGAGAAAGCTTTTTCTGATATTCAGTGAATAAATAGAAGCAGCAGAGGAAAGTCATTGTATTAAATAAACTCTCTCCTGCTGAAATCATATATATGGTATACTTACCCCTTCTTTTTCTGTGCTTCTGCTCTCAATAACTTCACTTCATGTGCTGTAAGTTCCCGAGCATCTCCAGATTGTAAACCATTTAAATTTAAGAAAGAATATCTTTCTCTTTTTAATTTCATAACAGGTGTTCCAATCGCCTCAAACATTCTTCTTACTTGACGATTTCTTCCCTCATGAATTTTCAACTCAACGATACTTGTTCCTTTTTTCTTATCGACAGACAGGATTTTCGCTCTTGCTGGAGCAGTTTTTCCATCCTCTAGCATAATGCCTCTTTCCAATTGCTTTACTTTTTCCCGCGCTGGTATTCCTTTCACTTTAGCAACATAGACTTTTTCAATTTCACCCTTTGGATGCATCATTAAATTAGCAAATTCTCCATCGTTCGTTAACAAAATAATGCCAGATGTATCATAGTCTAGGCGTCCAATTGGATAAATTCTTGCTTTTATTTCAGTGAAATAATCTGTGACGACTTTTCTCCCTTTATCATCATTAACACTAGAGATTACTCCTCTTGGTTTATATAGTATGAAATAAACAGGTTCTTCTCTTTCTACAGGGATGCCACTTACTTCAATTTTATCGTTAGAACCGACTTTTACGCCTAACTCTTTAACTGTTTTTCCATTAACCCTTACTTTTCCTTCAAGGATTAATTCCTCTGCTTTTCTTCTTGATGCAATTCCTGCATGTGCAATTACTTTTTGTAGTCTTTCCAACTCTATCACCTCATCCAATTTCTCAACAGTAAAAAATGATTGATCGTTTTTATAAAGTATTTCTAAATGTTTATCCTATTTTATTAGTGTCAATTTATTAGAAAATAGACTAATTCAAAACGCTTGATCGTTCTTTTTTTGCCATTCCTATGAATTATGACATAAATTGATGAAATTTCAAAGAAATCTTTGAAATTAGGGGGTGCTACTCATTAAATACTGCCAAAATTAAAAACCATTTTTAGAACTCACTTAGAGAGAATCTGGTAAACTAAAAAACAAAAAAAATGCCTTAAGACAAAGTTCCTAAACAAAAACTTCACCTAAGACATTTTGTTGTTATTTTCCAAACATTAAAGTTACCACAACAATAGCAGCGATAAATCCAACAAGATCTGCTAGTAATCCGACTTTTAGGGCGTCCCCCATCTTCTTTATCCCTACAGCACCGAAATAAACGGTCAATACATAGAGGGTTGTATCTGTGCTTCCTTGTATGACAGAAGCAAGCCTTCCAATAAATGAATCAGGTCCATAGGTAGAAATTAGATCGCTTGTCATTCCTAATGCCGCATTTCCTGAAATCGGTCTAATAATGGCAAGTGGTGCTACTTCAGATGGAACCCCGATAAAGTCTAATACCGGCTTGAGAAAGCTCATAAAATACTCTAATGCCCCAGATGCACGAAAAATAGAGATTGAAACGAGCATTCCTACTAAATATGGAATAATGGAGAAAGCAATCTGAATTCCTTCTTTTCCACCTTCTACAAAGCTTTCATAAGTTGGAACTTTTTTAAATGTCCCATACAGTAAAATAAACCCAATGAGGGAAGGAATCATCCACAATGAGATTAAAGAAATTATTTCCATCACTCATCACCCTTTCCGCATTCTCTTATGGTAAAAATAGCGGTCAATCAAAATCCCACCAATACAAGAGAAAATGGTTGCGATAATGGTTGGTCCTACTATATCTGTTGGAGATGCAGAATGATAGTTCATTCTAATTGCAATAACCGTTGTCGGAATTAAAGTTATACATGATGTGTTTAGGGCAAGAAAGGTAATCATACTGTTACTGGCTGTATTCTTGCCTCCATTTAATCTTTTCAACTCTTCCATTGCTTTAATTCCTAATGGTGTTGCCGCATTCCCTAATCCAAATATATTTGCAATCATATTCGATAATATATACCCCATTGCAGGGTGATTCTTTGGAACCTCTGGAAATAGCTTTGCTACAATTGGCCTAAATAGGTTTGTAAGTTTTCGGAGCAAGCCTGCCTGCTCCGCTATTTTCATCATTCCAAGCCAGAAAACAAGTACACTAATCAGGCCAATACATATTGTCACTGCTTCTTTTGCCCCAGAAAAAATTGCTTTATTAACCTCATCCATTGTCCCATTAATAGCTGCAAAAACAATGCCAATTATAGCAAGGGCAGCCCAAATATAATTAACCATCCTTGCCAACCCCAGTCATTGCCATAAACATATTCTTGAAATAATCTAAAAAGCTTTTGGTTTCTTTGTTCTTAGCATGTTTAAAATGAATAGGGACACTATCAACAAGCTTATCATCTAAATATATTTTTGCTTCACCAACTATTTCAGGTACATCCTCCTGATTTCTTTGCCAGTCTTCCTTTAGTTTTGTTAGTTTATACTCTACCTTAAATAAATCTTCCTCTTTCTTTGTCACAGGGAATTCAACAGCTGATTTTAAATAAATTTTATTTTTATAGAACTTATCTTTAACTGCTTTTATTTCCCCTTCCTCTAATACCTGTACCATTTTATATTGCTTAAAAGCCGTTTCAAACAGATTGATATGATCGTCCCAGTCATCAGGATCATTTAAAGTGACAGCAATATATGACACTCCATCCTTTTCAGCCGTACTAACTAACGTTCTTTTTGCTCTCTTCGTATAACCAGTTTTTCCTCCAGTTGAATATTCATAAAGACTTGTTAATAGTTTATTTTTATTTTTCCAGACACGATCCCATTTATCATTGGAGCTTTCAGAACGATAGCTTTCTGTTCCAGCAATTTTTTTATATGTATCATTGTTCATTGCATAGCGGGTAAGTAATGCCATATCATATGCTGAAGAATAGTGGTCTTCATGATCATCAAGTCCATGAGGGTTAGCAAAATGCGTGTTTTTCATTCCGATTTCTTCTGCCTTTTGGTTCATTAAATAGACAAATCCATCTAAACTTCCACCAACAGTTTCCGCAATTGCAACTGCAGCATCATTTCCTGAACGAAGCATTAAGCCATATACTAAATCCTCTAATTTAATTTTTTCCCCTTCTTGTAGATAGATAGACGATCCTTCTGTTTTTATGGCCGTACTACTGACAGTCACAGTCTTATCCAATTTTCCAGACTCAATTGCAAGAATGGCTGTCATTATTTTTGTTATACTGGCAATTCTTCTTTGCGTATATGCATCCTTTTCAAAAATAACTCGTCCAGAATCTTGTTCCATTAAAATAGCACTTTGAGCGCTCACGTACATTTGTGCACTGCTTTTTTGTGGAATAGCAAGGAACAGAATGGAGGTAATGATAGTAAAAATAATAATTTTACGTGATTTCATTTAACACAACCTCGTCTCCTTTTATGATTTGTACAAGTTTATGAAAAGAAAGACAGGCATATGACTATAATTCATGCTTTACTAGGAAATAAAAAATATGCAGCCCAGTATACTGCGCTACATACCAAAGATAGCTTTATATTTTTTTACATCTTTTTGCAAATTTACTAGGCTTTCCAGTTAATAAGGTCTCCACTTTAATTCACTTGCTTTTAAAAATCTGTTTTCAACATCTTTCCAATTAACGATATTCCACCAATTTTCTACATACTTTCCTCTATTATTTTTATACTGTAAATAGTAAGCGTGTTCCCAAACATCTATTACTAATAATGGAATGGTATCCCATTGTGTTAAAAGCATATGACGCTCAGATTGAAGAACTTCTAAATGCCTTGCTCTTGGAGACCATACTAAAAGCGCCCAGCCAACACCCTCTACCGCTTTCGCTGCTTCTGTAAAGTGCAGCTTAAATGCTTTGTAACTACCGAAATAATCCTTTATCTCTTCCAATAACGCCCCTTTTGGCTCCCCACCGCCATTGGGACTCATATTACTCCAAAAAATCGTATGGAGATAATGTCCTGAACCATGAAAAGCAAGCTCTCTAGACCAATGTTTCACAAGTGTAAAATCATTATCCTTTCTTGCTTCTTTCAACTTTTCCTCTGCCTTGTTTAGCCCATCCACATAGGATTGATGATGTTTCTGATGATGCAACTCCATTATTTCTTTTGAAATATAAGGCTCTAGTGCATCATAAGCATAAGGTAGTCTTGGCAATTGATGTTTCCCAACGGCTATGTTTGGCTCCTTCATAAATATTGTTCCAAGCTGTTGTCTTTGTGCAAAATAGCTTTCCATCTGATCATGGAGCTCCTCTGCCTCGTGTTGTATTTTAATTAATTCTTCTGTTTCAATGGGTCTTCTTTGAACCCCTTCCATTAAATACGAAAACTTATCAAGCCTTTTCCATATACTTTCTTCCTTTTGTACTTCTTCTGCCTCTAATAAGCTTTTTAATTGCTGGTTCCAAATCAACACATTTCTTACATATTCATTATAACTACTCATCTATATGTCAACTCCATTCCTTCGAAAATCGTTCTTATAAAAGGTATGACAATAAAGGTGGCATCATGTCTTTAAAATGCAGTCAGCGCATATCTTCTAGGACAGTAATTCTATTAAAAAACATAATACACGCTTTCTGCGGGTGATAACCAAAAGCGTCTATTCGAAAAAATAAAAAACCCAAACAATTATACGAAATTTTTGTTAACATCTCGTATAATTGTTTGGGTTTATATTTGGTCGGAATACTTAAGTACCAGCGTTTTTTAATCTTCTATTTGCTGAAAAGATTCAAAAAACAAATCTGCTTCTTCTTGATTAAACTCTTCTTCTTTTTCTGTTAATGGAGGAAGTTCTCCTAAATTCTTCAAGCCAAAATGATCTAAAAATTCCTTTGTTGTTCCATAAAGGATTGCTCTTCCTGCCCCATCTGCCCTACCAACTTCTTTAATTAGCGCTTTAGCAGCCAGTGTATGAAGTGGTCTTTCTGTTTTAACCCCTCGTATATCCTCAATTTCCGCCCTTGTAATTGGCTGTTTATAGGCTACGATTGCTAACGTTTCTAATGCAGCCTGCGATAAAGTGGAAGCATGGGGAGATTCCACTAACTTCTTTAAATAATCCGAATGCTCCTTCTTTGTGGCGAATTGATAAGTATCAGCTATTTCAATAATGGAAATTCCTCTGGATTTATCTTTACGATAATTTTTAATTAACTCATCTACTAATTGTTCGACCTCTAATTGCTCCAAATCTAGGACATGCATTAATTGCTTGATCGTTAATCCTTCATCTCCGGCAGCAAATAAAAGACTCTCAACAATCGCTTTCCAGTCATTCACTTTCAACCTTTTATTCAACTTCCTTTCCCATTACAAAAATATCTGCGAAGTTTCCTTCTTGTTCCACAAATATTTGTCTTCGCTTTAAAAGTTCTAGTATAGCCAAAAAAGTCACTACAATATGTGATTTTGTCGCAACTGGAAAAAGTTCATCAAAAGATGTTCTCCCTTTTCTATTACGTAAGAAACCAACAATTTCATCCATTCGACTTTCAATCGGTATTTCTTGCCTCGTGATTTTTGTTGCAAGTGGCGCCTGCAACTTTTTTCGTTTAAGCAATTTTTGAAAGGCAGCTAGCATATCATATAAAGAAACATCTAATTCTTGCTTTGCCATTTCCTCGGTCTTTAAGCTGAAATCTGATAAATCACTCGGAGGTTTTGTAAATATAAGCCCTCTTTCTAATTCCATCTCTTTTAAATCGTCGGCTGCCTCTTTAAATTTCCGATATTCTACTAACCTTTCAATTAAGTCTTCTCGTGAATCCTCTTCCGGTTCATAGATCATATCGTCATCAAGTAAATCTTCCTCGTGCTTTGGCAAGAGCATTTTGCTTTTAATTGCTAGAAGCGTTGCTGCCATCACCAAGAATTCACTTGCTACATCTAATTGTAAAACCTGCATAGCATGAACATAATCTAAATATTGTTCGGTAATTTCTGCTACGTTAATATCATAAATATCAATTTCCAATTTATTGATTAAATGAAGAAGCAAATCTAGCGGTCCTTCAAAACTATCAATTTTCACATTATACTGCATCATTCTCACCAAAATCCTAATAGAATACCCTTAACTTAATAATGATAGTATTAGTATAGAGGAAACACAATAGTTATCCAACAGAAAAATCATCCAATTCACTATTTTATAGCTTATCATTACATTTTTTTTCATTTATCGATATAATAACAACCATATAAATAGCATTTTCCAAGCTTAATTATTAATATAATGAAAGTTATGTACAATGTTGGCTTTTATCTTTAAGCCCAGCCTAATAATAAAGGAGACGATTATGTATCCAAAAGAATATCTGCAATTTCTTGTTCATTTTCATGGGGATCAAGATTTTTTTGAGTGTCATGAAATATTAGAAGAATACTGGAAAAAGGTCGATTGTCGGAATAAGGAATCCATTTGGGTAGGATTCATCCTCATGGCCGTCTCTGCCTATCATCATCGAAGGGAAAATTTCAAAGGGGCACATAAAACAATCATGAAAAGCAGGAAGCTTTTAGAAAAACACAAAGAAGGCTTACATGTGTTAGGACTTGATGGGGAAGGCTTACTCTATTTATTAAGGCAACAAGAAAAAAATATCGCGCAAACCCTTTTATTTCGTCCTTATCCGTTACCTATTTCTGATTCCCACCTAGAAAAACAATGTAGAAAGTTGGCACACTCCATGGAAATCAGCTGGAATAACCAAAAAGATATCCCCATAGAAATTATACATCGCCATTTAAAACGTGATAGAAGCCTCGTTATCCAGGAGCGCGAAGAGGCTATTCAGAAGCGTCAAAGAGAATAGGCACTATTTTTAGCCAATTAAAAAGAGACTATTTCAGACAGGAAAAACGTTAGATGTTTTTTCCACAACTGAAACAGTCTCTTCTACTATTTATCTACTTGAACACCATCGCTACACTTAGATAAAAAATTCACAATTAATTCATTTGATTTCATTGTACGATTAGGATAAAGCCCTTTAACAGCCTGTACCATGGATTTCCCAACACCTTGGTGTCTATGAGATGGATTTACAGATATATGATGAATCGTAATAGAAGCTTCGTCTTCAAAAATAACACCGATTAAACCAATAATATCTTCTTCATCTTTCCACAGAAATAATTGCCAGTTTTCATCCGTCTCATATTGTTTAATTGTTTGTTGTAATACTTTTAAATCTTTTTCTGTAGGCATAAAAGATAATAATCCCATTGCAATCTTTTCAAATGCCTTTTTATATCGAATAATCATTAATATCCCTCATTATTTTTAAAACATAGTCATTAACAGTTTTCCCATCAAGAATAAGATTCAATCAATCTTTCCTGATCTAAAATCAAAAAAATATTCATCTGCACCGAAGTTGCCACGAATTTATTATCATCTTCTTCCCTCTTTTGCAAGAATTATCTAGGACCGGCCAAAAAAAATTATATATGTTATTGGTTCTATCATACATAAATTAGTGATATTCTTCAATGAAAATCTTATAAGCATTAGGATTCATTACCACATATGCCCAATTACCTAATTTCTTTTAACATTCTTTCTAATTCTTACACCAATAAGCTTCCTTTTTAACAAGTAATGTAAACGTAAATACTCGATGTTAAAACTCTAGTTAATACTATATAAAATATGCACGCATCTACAAAAAAGCTACAAAAAACTTTATTTTTTCAAGCATTATGGAGAATAATAAAGGGAAAGAAAAAACAATATGACTATAAATAGGAAACTTATTACTATTTATATACGTCTATTAGATATAGTCACTTGATATTAAGTAACTATATGCTATTTCTAAGAGATGGGCATATAGTCTACTTAAAACTAGTACATCAGAAGGAAATACAGGAGGGAATTAAATGAAAAAAAATAAAATACTACTATTGATACTTGCATTCTTACTAGTGTTACCAATACCAGCTTACGCAGATGTTGCAGTAGGCGATATGATTGTTACACTAGGTGAGAATTTAACAACAGAGCAGAAGCAGCTTTTATTAACCGAAATGAATGCTCCTGAAGATGCCGAAATCATAACAGTTTCCAATCAAGAAGAACATCAATATTTAGGAAATTATATCTCAAAATCGTTAATTGGTACTAGAGCGATTTCCTCTTCTGCGATTACAATTGGGGACAAAGATACTGGTATTCAAGTAACAACGAAAAATATAAACTGGGTTACTGATGAGATGTATATTAATGCATTAATAACTGCAGGTGTAAAAGATGCAAAAATTTATATTACCGCTCCTATTGAGGTTTCAGGTACTGCTGCCTTAACAGGTATTATTAAAGCATATGAGGTGTCAACCGATACCGTAATCCCCGAAGACGTAAAACAGGCAGCAAATGAAGAAATGGTAGAAACAGCTAATTTAGGAGAAGATATTGGACAAGAAGAAGCTACTGCTCTAATGGCAAAAATTAAAGAACAGATAGCGGAGGAAAAACCACAAACGGTTGAAGAGGTACAAACAATCATACAAGATTCTGCGAAAGAATTAAATATCACTTTAACAGATGAGCAGTTACAGAGCCTTATTTCTTTCTTTAATAAACTAAAAGAGATTAACATAGACTGGAATCAAGTAGGAAATCAACTAAGTGAAGCGAAAGATAAACTCACTGGATATTTAGAAAGCGAAGAAGGAAAAAGCTTCTTATCAAAGATTAAAGAAGTCTTTGCAAGCATAGTGGATGCAATTAAGTCTTTCTTTTCTTAATGAGCCACAAAAAATCCGGACAACCATACGAAATTTCTGTATAGTTGTCCGGATCTTTTATTTGCTTGATAAAAGGCTGCTTCGGTATTGTTCCATTACACACCGGTAGCCAATGGAGCGACTTCATTTTTCTGCCTGACTATTTTAAAAAACTTAGATAACCAGTATGAGAAAGTAGTTTTAATTAAGCACTATATTTGAGATTTTTCGTCTTTATAGATTGGCTATTTAATTTTTTCCAACCTCTATTTTTTTAAAGAAGCAGCTTCTTTATACGGTAAATCTAATCGTAATAAATCTTCAAATGTTTCTCTTTTCACTACTAATCTTGCTTCCCCGTTTTCCACAAAAACTACTGGAGGTCTTGGAATCCGATTATAATTATTTGCCATGGAATACCCATACGCACCAGTACAGAATACAGCAAGGACATCTTTGTCATCCGCCTTTGGTAAAGGCAAGTCCCAAATAAGCATATCACCTGATTCACAGCATTTCCCTGCAATTGAAACTGTTTCATCTGGTGTTTGTAGAGGCTTATTTGCAAGAACCGCTTCATATTTTGCTTGATATAAAGCAGGACGAATGTTATCACTCATTCCTCCATCAATCGCTAAATAATTTCTGACATTTGGGACTTCTTTTCGTGAACCAATTTGATATAGTGTAGTCCCAGCATCTCCTACAAGAGATCTTCCTGGCTCAATCCATATTTCTGGCATTTTCATATTCAGATAGCTTACTTGTTCTTTAACTTCCTTAATGATTACTTCTACATATTCAGCGGGCTTGATTGGTTGGTCTTCCTCTGTATAGCGAATACCAAAGCCACCACCTAAATTTAAGACCTGTGACTCAAATTCATGCTTCGCTTTCCAATCTGTTAAATGCGCCATTATTTTTTTTGCAGCAAGTACAAAACCTGTTGTATCAAAAATTTGGGAGCCAATATGGCAATGAAGTCCTAAAACTTCTAAAAATGGTGACTCTTTCGCCTTCAACAAAGCGGCCTCTGCTTGTCCATTCTGCAAGTCAAATCCAAACTTTGAATCTTCCTGCCCTGTTAATATATAGTCATGCGTATGTGCTTCAATGCCAGGAGTTACCCTTAAAAGAATAGACACTTTTGTCTTTTTTTCTTCACATAATTGATGAAGCATTTCAAGTTCATAAAAGTTATCAACGACAATACAGCCAATCTTATAATCGATTGCCATCAATAGCTCCTCTTTACTTTTATTATTCCCATGAAAATGTATTCTTTCTACAGGGAAATCAGCAGCAATAGCTGTATATAATTCACCACCAGAAACAACATCCAATGATAAGCCTTCCTCATTTGCTAGCTGAACCATTGCAATCGTAGAAAAGGCCTTACTTGCATAAGCAACTTGCGCTTTCACACCTAATTGGTCAAACGTTTGCTTAAACCCTCTAGCTCTTTCTCTAATTAATTCAACATCATAAATGTAAACTGGTGTTCCAAATTTTTCGACTAATAAAAGCGTATCTACGCCACCTATTTCAAGATGACCAGCATCATTTACTTTTGAAGTTCCGTAATAGTGCATTGATTCCCCTCTATTCTTCCATAAAATATTATAAATGCTCCTAATCACAAACAGACAGTCTAAAGAAAGCACTTGTCTGTTTGTGAAACTTATTTCTATCCCGTCAGGAAGGCCATAACACTCACCATCAAATCACGATTTAAAAAGATTGAAGAGGAATACAGCTCGTAAAAAACGATTCATTTTAACTAACATTTCAAGTTAGATAAAATGCCAATTGATTGAAGTTTCACATTATTATTAGCTCACTTTAATTATCCAAATGTACCATAATTTCAGGCAATTCTCAATAGCTGATCTTCTAATTTTACCAAAGAGAACGGACAGTTATTCACTCTCTAAGGAGCTTTAAATAATCTGCCCGTTCTCGCTCACTACTATTCAAGAATCAAATTGCCTCATTTTTTGCTTACGGCTGCTTAAAACGATCTTGTGGATGTAAATGACTAGGTCTAATTCTGTTACCTGGAACCGTACGGCGTAAAAGAATTTGTGCAAAGGCTTTTGGATAAAAAGGGATAAACGGCCATAAATAAGGAACATTTAATGTTCTTGTCCGGATTAGGAATAAAAGATAGACAGTTATTCCAATAAAAAAACCTGGTGTATGGAATATTGCTACAACTATTAATAAAATTAATCGTACAATTTTGTTCGCTATTCCTAACTCATAACTAGGTGTAGCAAAGTTACCAATTGCCGCAACAGACACATAAAGAATAACCTCTGGAACAAATAAACCTACATCTATTGCGATTTGTCCAATTAGAACTGCGGCAATTAGTCCCATTGCGGTTGACAGTGGTGTTGGCGTATGAATGGCTGCAATCCGCAAAAATTCTAATCCTAGATCTGCAATAAAGATTTGGACGACAATTGGAATATTTGTTGTTTCATTTGGTCCAATAAAAGATAGTCGCTCTGGTAATAAGGATGGCTCTAATACAACTAAAAACCAAAGAGGAAGGAAAAAAATCGAAGCAAAAACACCTAAAAATCTAACCCATCTTATAAAGCTACCAATTAATGGTGCTTGCCTATACTCTTCTGCATGCTGTAAATGATGAAAAAAGGTTGCTGGTGTAATAATGACACTTGGGGATGTATCTACATAGATAACCACATGTCCTTCTAATAAATGAGTCGCCGCTACATCCGCTCTTTCGGTATATCTAACTAGAGGATATGGATTATAGCTTTGCTTTAATAAAAATTCCTCAATTGTTTTATCCGCCATCGTTAATCCATCTGCTTTAATATTTTTCAGCTCTTTTATGACAATGTTAATTAAATCAGGATCTGCTACTCCATCAATATAACCAACAGCAATATCTGTTTTAGAGCGCTCTCCTACTCTCATAATTTCAAAGCGTAATCGCTCATCTCTAATTCTTCTTCTTGTAATGGCTGTATTTACGATAATATTTTCAACAAAACCATCTCGTGAACCACGAACTACCTTTTCTGTGTCTGGTTCTTGTGGCATTCTTCCTGGATAGCTTCTGACATCTACCACTAACCCATGATTATAGCCTTCTACCACAATGGCAATTAATCCTGAAAGTACTTGATCTACTAATTCATCCATTTTTTCAATCGGCTGTACACTTTGATGAACAAGTTGATTTTCCACAATATCAAATATATTTCTAGCTTGTGATTTTCTATCTGTATCATTTAAGAATAATAGCTGTTCTAATAATTCAGCAATTAAGACACTGTCACATAGTCCATTCACATAATATAAATGGACTTGTTTTTGCATTACCTTTATTTTGCGGACTCCTAAATCAAAACTCGTACCAAGTCCGACCCGGTCTTTCATATATTTTTCCACATTATCTAAATCTTCGTATATCTGCACCTTTTTTTCAGTCTTACTGCTCATAAAAACCACTTCTTTCTAATATATATTCAACTGCTTTTCTCGTAATCGGTGCTCCTTTTTCATAAGAATCTTTTTTCCCCATTTTCCCAATGTCGCCAATCCCAACTACAAGTGGTAAGTTTAACTCATCTAAGACATATACAGTATCTCCATTCACTCTTCCCAATTCGATTTCAGGAATTCCATATTTATCGACACCATAGGGAGTCAGTTCTCCATCTTGGTCAATCGCAACATCAATTTTCGTCCATTCTTCTCTTCTCGTCCTGCTTGCCACTGCAATAACTCCCAACACTTCTATATCAGGATGTGTAGCTATGTATTTCAATGCTTTTTCACCAGTACCTTCTCCAACAAACCCACTATCATCAAACATAACTAACACCGGATCCTGTTTGGCTTGCTTAATAAGACTTAAAATTTCCTTGCCGCTATGCTGGCTAGGATTACCAAATGAAGTAGATATACATCTCCCGCCTACTTCCTTTGCTACAATCTCAACGGCTCTTTTGGCATACTCATCTCCATCTGTAATAAGGATTACTTTTCTCCTATTATTCATTCTTTATACTTCCTTTCCGTTTCTAATATTATGGAATAAAATAGATCCAATGAAACAAGGAGCCAAAGATCTTACCAAAAACAAGAGCCATCATTAAAATTAATAATCGATCGTCAATTCCAATTCTTTTAGCTAAAAGGGGAAAAACATCTAAAACCTCTGTTAATGCGGCCGCAATCATTCCCACATATATTCCATCTGCCAATCCTATTAGAATAAGGAGAAAAGCCGGTAAAGAAAAAGTAGGTTCTTGTAAAAATGCGATTGTACCTAAAACAGCTCCTAAAACAGCAGCCCATTCATATGCATAGATTTTACTGAAGGTTTTAGTCAATTGTGTCAGCCTAGGAATAATGCCAAATACAGTTAAAAAAGCAACATATCCAGCACCAACCGTAATTCCCCAGGCTAGCCCTACAAAAATCACAAAAAGAATACTAATGATCATCTACTTTTTTAATACTTTCTTTATTTTCATGCATAATCATATATTGATCTAGGGACTGCTGATAGTTAAACACTTCTACTTCTAACGGGCTCGGCTCTTCATTTAGGCGCTTTTTAAAAACATGATTAAAAAATATTACCATTCCAAGTCCTAATCCGATTGAATAAGGTATTTGAAAAATTAATGGTTTTTCTATTTCCTTACCGGTAATCATCATATAAATGCGCTGATGAACCGTCTGCATACTTACATCTTCATGGAAATTCATAATCGTCAATCCAGACCCAATAAACAGCAACAACCACACTAGTATAAAAAACGGAAGGGCTACTTTTTTCTTTTCAAAAACTACCTCTATAATTGTTTGCGCAGGGCCAATCAATTGAATTTCCAGGTCTTTATATCGCTTTTTTATCTCACGGATAAGTCGTGTACTGTCTATGATAATAATATTCTTATCCTGTTCTGTTATATGGTAAAGACATACATTTTTTAGTGACGACAGCAGTTCATCTGTGGCAATGATTTGCGCAAGATCCTGTAGGAATATCCGTTCATCTGACTTTTTTTGAATACGATGCCTCATCCGAATATATATCGTCTCTGCCATAAGTTCCACGTCCTAACACACATTGTTTTCCTATTAAATGTAGTATTCGATAATCTTTTATAAAATATGATGGACTTCTAAGTGGTAATTTTTTCTTCAACCATATAATACTCCTACTCTCGATCCATTCCTCTCAATATATTGCTGTTCATTTCTTACGTAAAGCCAAATAAAAAAGTCGACAATCCTCCTATATGGAGATTTGCCGACTTTCCCATTTATAAATCCATCTGATCTTTCATTTGCAGTAAAATCTTTTTTTCTAGCCTAGAAACCTGCACTTGAGAAATACCTAGCCTTGTTGCTACTTCTGACTGTGTTTGATCTTTATAATATCTTAGATAAACAATCAGACGTTCTCTTTCATCTAATTCACGGATTGCTTCCTGCAAAGCAATCTTATCAAACCATTTGCCTTCATTGCCATCATCGATTTGATCCAATAAAGTAATAGGATCCCCATCATTTTCATAAACTGTTTCATGAATGGAGGATGGCGTTCTTGCTGCTTCTTGCGCGAGAACGATATCTTCTGGAGGTATATCTAAAAACTCAGAAAGTTCCCCAACTGTTGGTGTTCTGCCGTATTGCTTCGATAATTCGTCCTTCGCCTTACGAATTTTATTGCTTAATTCTTTTAACGATCTGCTTACCTTTACTGTTCCGTCATCACGGATAAATCGTTGAATTTCTCCAATAATCATTGGAACAGCATAGGTTGAAAATTTAACATCATAGCTTAAATCAAATTTATCCACTGATTTTAATAGACCGATACATCCAATTTGAAATAAATCATCTGGATCATAGCCTCTATTTAAAAACCTTTGCACGACTGACCAAACAAGACGCATATTTTTCTGAACGATTGTATCTCTTGCTGACTGATCTCCATCTTGGCTTCGTTTTATTAAGTCTTTGACTTCATGGTCTTTTAGATACGTTTCCTTCTTATCTTTCTTTACCTCCACATCCATAGACGATTCTCCTTAATTGCTTAGCATTTTGCTATTCATTAAATGCTTACGCAGACGAATCTCTGTTCCGCTATCTGGACTTGATTGAATTTCGATATCATCCATAAAGTTTTCCATGATGGTGAATCCCATACCAGATCGTTCAAGCTCTGGCTTTGTCGTAAATAATGGCTGTCTTGCTTCCTCTACATCGAAAATTCCTTTCCCTTCATCCCTGATCGTTAAATCAATGTATGAATCTTCTAATATAACCGAAATATAAACAATTCCACTTGGATCATTTTCATATCCGTGAATAATGCAGTTTGTCACTGCTTCTGATACAACTGTTTTAATTTCTGTTAATTCATCCATTGTAGGATCAAGCTGGGCTATAAAAGCTGCTACCGTCACACGTGCAAACGATTCATTCTGGCTCAGAGCACTAAATTGAATATGCATTTCATTTCTCATTTTAAGCTACCCCCAATCGTTGTAGGGCAAATTCTTCATTTGTTTCTAGCTTCATAATTTTAAACATACCTGACATATCAAATAAGCGCTGTACACTAGGGGAAATAGCACAAATTACCATTTCTCCTCCAAGCTGCTTTATTTGCTTGTATCTGCCCAAGATAACACCTAAGCCAGAACTGTCCATGAATGTTAAGTTTTCAAGATTTAACACAATGTGACGAATATTATAGCTCTCTATGGCAGAAGTTGCTTTTGTACGCAATTCTTCCGCATAGTGATGATCCAATTCCCCAGATAGACGTATACAAAGTACATTGTTCTTTACTTCCAACTCAATATTAAGACTCACAAGAATAGCCTCCTTATTTGGTTTAAAGAAACTATTCTAGATTTATATAGCTTTTCCTTCTCCACAGACAAAACTAGTGTTCATTCGCTAAAAAAAGAAGGAATACAAATTATTTCGACAAGATGGAAAAAAGATTATTCTGTTTTTGTAAACATACCTGCTGATCGTTTAAATAACGTCCACCATTTTGCTTGTTTTACTTCTTTTTGAGCAACCAATGGACTTGTAACTAATGTTTTACCATCTTGCTTATACGTAATTTCTCCAATTTCTTGTCCTTTTTGAATGGGAGCTTTTAAGTTTTTATTCATGGTAATTACTTTTTCTAACTTATCTATTTGCTCCCCTTTTTTCGTTAGGATGGAAATAGGTTCACTAGTTACCGCCGTTACTTCTTTTTCTGAACCTTTGCTTACCTTTACTTTACCAATTGCCTCTTCTCGTTTATGCAATGGATGTGTTTCATATTGACTAAATGCGTAATCAAGCATTTTGGTTACTTGAGCATTTCTTTCTTTAGATGTTGGCGCACCGAAAACAACTGCAATTACTCGCATTCCATTTTTCATAGCAGTTGCTGTTAAACAGTATTTAGCTTCAGCTGTAAATCCAGTTTTCAATCCGTCTACTCCTGGGTAAAACTTCACAAGACGATTCGTATTAACGAGCCAAAACTTTTTATCTGTATCTTCCCTTAAATAATCTTCATAGGTACCGGTGAATTTTGTAATATCTTCATATTTCAATAGCTCTTTAGCCATAAGCGCCATATCTTTTGCAGAACTGTAATGATCTGCTACCGGCAATCCTGTCACATTTTGAAACTGAGTACTTTCTAAGCCTAATTCTTTTGCTTTTTTATTCATTAAATGAACAAATTCCTCTTCAGAGCCTGCTAGTCTTTCTGCAACAGCTACTGCTGCATCATTTCCTGAACCAATAGCAATTCCTTTTAGCATTTCCTCTGTTGTCATTTCTTCTCCTGGTTCTAAGAAAATTTGCGAGCCTCCCATAGATGCCGCATGCTCACTTGTACGAATTTTCTCGTCTAGCTTTAATTTACCTTGATCAATCGCTTCCATAATAAGAAGCATTGTCATTATTTTCGTCATACTTGCTGGGGGAAGCTTTTCCTCGCTGTTTTTTTCATACATGATTGTTCCTGTATCACGATCAATTAAAATGGCTGATTTTACATTATCAACTAGCTCTTGCTTTTTCTCAGCTGCTAATGTGCTTGGTGCCAAAATTGATGTCATAAAGCAGGTAATGATTAACATTGATATGATGCGTTTCATCTATTGACCCTCCATTCTATATAGCCTCCATTTTTTCCAAAAAAGACAAGTTTATACAGCCAATCAGGAATATTCATAAAATAATTAGAATAGCCCTAAATGAAGATAGAAAGAGTAGTGCATATTATAGGAAAAGTTAGGCTAGTTTGTTGATCTAGGTTATAATTAATGGAGATTAAAGGAGGAAAACAATTGATTCATTTAAAAACACCAGAGCAAATTGCAAAAATGAAAAGAGCAGGAGAAATTCTTGCAGATTGTCATAAAGAAATAAAAAAATTAATCAAACCAGGCATTACGACCGAAGAAATTGATGTGTTTGCCGAAAACTTTATTTTACAAAGAGGCGCCACTCCTGAACAAAAAGGGTATCATGGTTATCCTTTTGCAACATGTGCATCCATAAATGATGTGATCTGTCACGGTTTCCCTTCCAAAACAATCTTAAAAGACGGAGATATTGTTACGATAGATATGGTAGTAAACTTAGATGGATGGCTTGCTGATTCTGCCTGGTCTTATCCCGTAGGAAATGTCTCAGCAGATGCAAAAAACTTATTAAAAACAACAGAAGAAGCCTTATACATAGGAATAGAACAAGCGGTGATTGGAAACCGAGTGGGAGATATCTCTCATACCATTCAAACGTTCGCAGAAGCTAAAGGGTATGGCGTAGTTCGAGATTTTGTCGGGCATGCAATTGGAAAAGAAATGCATGAACTACCTCAAATTCCCCACTATGGTCCTCCAAAAGTAGGGACACCTCTTAAAGAGGGAATGGTTATTACAATTGAACCGATGTTAAATATCGGCATGTATCATGCCAAGGTTGATTTAGACGGATGGACAGCACGAACAGTTGATGGAAGTCTATCAGCACAATATGAACATACTATAGCTATTACAGCTAATGGACCGGTTATTTTAACAAAACAATAAACATACTCCCAATGGCTTCCTTTTCGCCATTGGGTTTCTTTTTTTTACAATCTATACTATCCCCTTTTTATTTTTTATAAAAAAATGAACTTTTTATACAGAAAAATACTCCTATATATGAGAGGTGAACGCATGAATGAGAAAAAACTCGTACAAAAGGCAAAAAAGCAAAATAAAAAAGCTTTACTTCAGTTAGTAATGCAACAAAAGGATGATTATTATCGTTTAGCCTATTCATATATGAAGAATCCACATGATGCAATGGATATAATGGAAGAAATGATTATCATCTTGTATGAGAAAATTGGGCAACTAGAAAAAATCGAATCCTTCTATAGCTGGAGCAAGACCATTTTAGTAAACCTTTGTAAAACAAAATTAAAAAAACAGCATAAAGAGTTACTTGTCGATGATATTGAGCTCCACTCTAGTACAACTCAAACAACAGACCCCTATAAATATAAAGCAGAGACGATAGATATAGAACAACTGCTATCATCCTTAAATCCATATCAGGCGGAAACAATTAAATTAAAATACCTACACGATTTAGATAATGCAACCATTGCAAAAATCACGAATGTCTCTGTTGGAACGGTAAAATCACGAATTCACCATGGATTAAACCTATTAAAAAGGGTCTATGGGAGGCATGATGTATGAACTCAATTGAACAGAAATTATTAGAGGAACAAAAGAAGTTAACAGACATAACTGCACCTCCAGAATTAGAACAAAGACTAGCGCAAGCGCTTTATGCTAAGCAAGTTAAATTTTTTCCTTTTAAGCGATGGGTCCCATTATCAGTAGCCGCTATTGTCTTAGTCATTTTTATTACTTACCAATCAAATGCGATTGCTTATTACGGTAAAAAGCTATTAGGGTTTGATACGCTTATGACCCAATCATTAAAAGATTTAAACGAAGATGGATTCGGTCAAAATATAGAGCAATCTTTTTTATTAGAAAATGGTACTACATTAACGATCAATGGACTTATGTCTGATGAAAATAGATTGGTTGTCTATATTACATTAGCAAATGAAGAAGGTTTACCAGATGATTTAGATCGTATTTTTACCCCTCAGAGCATTACTGGCTTTTTTACGAACGCCAATATTAATAGCTCTTACTATGAAATAAGTGATGATAAAACAAAAATGACGGGAATTTTACAATATGATTCTATTAATGCTTTTTCAAAAAAACTTAAGCTACAATACTATTACTGGAAAAATGATACCGAAATAATCGAGGGGGCGGTTACTTTTCCCTATAATCACAAAGAAGCATGGCAAACAAAAATGAAGCAATCTATTAATAAAAAATTAAAAGTCGATAAAGGAACGGTTAATTTTAAAACCATTACAGCGACCCCCACTCAAACAGTAATAGAAGGAACATTTAATGTCGAGAATTATGACCGTCTCAGTCATGGATTTGACGGAGTGGAACTTATTGTCAATGGCCAGCCCCTCCCATTAGAAGGCTACAGTAGTTCTTCATCGTTTGGTAAAAATAATGCTTTTTCCATTGAATATGGTGGGTTACCTGAAGATGTAGATTCACTCGAAATCCATATGAAAAACTTTATTGGATATAAAGAAATAAATAAATCGATTTCTCTTACAGGAAAAGAAGTAAATAGAGTAATATCATTTGAGAATGGTGAATTAACAATAAATAACATCCAATTAAATGATGAATTGAATATACGGATCTCAACGAGTGATTCCATTTTATTGGATAAAGTAAGTTTTATTAATGAGGAACAAAAAAAGATTCCGCTAAAAACAACAATTAATCAACAATTAACAAAAACCAATGATGAAACGATTCTAAATATGCGAACTTTAGTATTTAAGACAAAATCTACGCCTCTAGAACTTCATATTGGTGGATTGCATTATATGAAAGAGTATAATAAAAAAATAGATATTCCCTTAGAATAAACGAAAAGACTCACAAAGTATCAGCTATGAAACATAAAATAGCCTCATACAATTTGAGGCCACTGAAAAAGTGAATTACCTGGTGAATCGGTAGTTA
>NZ_JVDT01000019.1 GCF_001076885.1 Bacillus sp. 522_BSPC | reverse complement strand
TAAAGGTGTTAAGCGCAAGTAAAAGTGAGAAAGTCGCAAGTAAAGGTGGGAAGCGTAAGTAAAAGTGAGAAAGCAGCAAGTAAAAGTAGAAAAGCCACAAGTAAGAGATCGAAAGCGAAAACTAAGACTGCCCCCATCATGCCCGTAAAAAAGCATCAAAATAAATTAACTCTTCAATAGCCCCAACATTTTTCTAAAATAAGCAGGAATTTTCGCCGAGTTCCAAGAATAATGCAATATAAAATGTAAAGGAAGTGATTAATTGATTGTTAAACCAATTGAATATCCATATCGAGCGCTCCAATTAGAAGCTTTACTCTCTAGGATCAAGGCAAATCATCCTAATATTTCTTTGATTAATCAAGATTATCAATGGAAACTGGCGGGTTACAGAGGAGAGAAAGCTGTTGACTTCCCACTTAGTTTTTTACCAGACGAGGAATATTTTATTCTTCATGATTTACGGCTTTGGGATGGAAAGCATTTTTTCCAAATTGATGTATTAGTCCTCCATGCAAAATATGCGTTAATCATCGAGGTGAAAAACATAGTCGGTGAACTATACTTTGATACAGACTTGCATCAAATGATACGAATAAAAGGCGAGGAAAAAGAGGCCTTCCCAGATCCTATTCTTCAAGTAAATCGGCTAACAAGGCAACTCAAGACTTGGCTAGCGGTCCATCATTTCCCCGACATACCGATCTATCCCCTCGTTGTGTTTAGTAATACCAAGTCGATTTTACGCTTAACCCCAACTCAAATTCAAACCTTTAAAAATACTTTAATTCATAAAGAATATTTACCAGAATTAATTCCTAAACTAACTGCTTCTTACCAACCGACCTTCCTTCCATCAAATGAGAGAAAGAAATTGATCAAAGGGTTAAAAAGACAGCATACTCCTTTAGATACTGAGATTTTGCATAAATATCAGGTGGATAAAAAAGATATTATTACTGGTATAAAATGCGAAGGCTGCAATCAATTTTTGATGAAAAAACATATGCAAAACTGGTATTGTACTGGGTGCAAACAGAAGGAACGTCAATTATTGATACCTAATTTAAAAGACTACTACTTTCTTTTCGGGGAACAGATTACCAATTCTCAACTTAGGGAATTTTTACAAATAGAATCTATATACACATCATCAAGAATACTAGCAAAATTAAACCTGAAAGTGACTGGAACGGGTAAAAAGACTGTCCATCACTTATCCTTAAACCTTTTTAAAACAGAAATAGGAGGAAACTAATGCGGTTTTATATAAAAGACAATCTGCTAATTCCTACTAAAACTAATCGCACACATGCTTACCGAATAGCAGATATTTCAAAAACTCAACTCAACAAACTTCCACAAAAAGAAAATTACCCATTTAACCCATCTCTACAATCCACACTTCAAGGCAAGGCCTTACTACTTGATGAAATTCCTTTTTCCCAAGAAGAAATCCAAGCCCATTATGAAAATGGATATTGTTCTTACTTGAAGGGCATTGATAAAAATGCTCGCAATAAATATATGTGCAAACGATGTGGCAATGAGAATCAGGAGCTGTTTGCCAGTTTTCCATGTGCACGGTGTAAAGAGATATGCACATATTGTCGCAATTGCATCATGATGGGAAGAATTAGTGAATGCACACCACTAATTACTTGGTGTGGGCCGCAGTTGAATCAAGATACTTCAGACAATGCTTTGCAATGGAGCGGGACACTTTCACCTGGACAGCAAGAAGCATCAGATAAAATGGTTTCTATTATTGAAAATAAATCTGAGCTTTTAATTTGGGCAGTGTGTGGAGCTGGCAAGACTGAGATACTTTTCAAGGGAATTGAAAAAGCATTGCAAAAAAATCAACGTGTTTGCATTGCTACTCCTCGTACTGATGTTGTCCTCGAATTGGCCCCTCGATTACAGGAAGTTTTCCCAGAGATAAAGGTTTTGCCTGTCTTTGGTGGCAGTGAAGATCGCCATCATTTTAGTCCACTCACAATAAGCACGACCCACCAGCTCTTTCGTTTTCAACAGGCATTTGATCTTGTTATTTTGGACGAGATGGATGCCTTTCCTTACTCTGTAGACAAATCGCTTCAGTATGCTGTGCAAAAGGCGAGAAAAGATCATTCCACGCTCATTTACTTAACGGCAACCCCTGATAAAAATTGGCAGGAAAAATGCAGACAAAACAAAATTGATTATGTTACGATTCCGGCGCGCTTCCATCAATTTCCCTTGCCTGTACCAAACTTCCAGTGGTGTGGTAATTGGGAAAAGGGACTGAACAAGGACAAGCTCCCTGCGTCAGTTGTTAACTGGATGCAAGAACGTGTTCTGCTGAATAAGCCAATGCTTTTATTTGTCCCGAAAATTCATTATATGGAAAAAGTAAAAATTCTTTTGCAATCAATAGTTGGCAGTTTAGAAACGGTTCATGCAGAAGACCCAGACAGAAAAGAAAAGGTACAAAAAATGCGGAAGAAAGAGGTTGATTTGCTTATTACAACAACTATTTTAGAGAGAGGGGTTACTTTTCCAAAGGTAGATGTTGCTGTGTTAGGGGCGGAAAATCAAATTTTCACAGAAAGTGCCCTTGTGCAGATCGCCGGGAGAGTAGGGCGAAAAAAAGAATTTCCTGATGGAACGATCACTTTTTTTCACTATGGAAAAACAAATAGCATGGTTTCTGCACGAAAACAAATTATGAAAAGCAATAAGGAAGCAAGGGAAAGGGGGATGCTTCTTCTATGATTTGTGTGATTTGCTTAACGCCTGTTACTCCTGATTTTAACTGGACATATCTTTTATCAAAAGAGCCAGAATGTTATTTATGCATAGGATGTAAGGAAAAGCTTCAAGTAATTATGGGAGAAACATGCCAGATTTGTGGTCGGCCCCTCGACCTGCTTGAAGCTGTTCATGTGGAGGAAGGAGTATGCCATGATTGCTGCAGATGGAATGAATCCACAGAATGGAAAGGAATCTTGGAAGCAAATCAATCGTTATTTTTATATAATGATTTTTTGAAAGAAACAATCGCTCGGTTTAAGTATCGAGGGGATTTTCGAATAGCAGCATCCTTTGTCTCTTTTTTACCGAAGGATTTTGCAAAAAACAAGGTGGTAGTTCCCATTCCATTAAGTGAGGAACGGTTGTACGAGAGAGGATTTAATCAAGTAGAGGCAGTTCTTTTCTATGCTAAAGTCCCTTATTTGAACTGTATGGTACGGTTACATAGTGAGAAACAGTCGAAAAAAACAAGAAAAGAGCGATTGCAAATCGAAAATATTTTTAAACTAGAACAGAAAGAGTCGATTATGGCTCAAGATATTCTCCTCGTTGACGATATATATACTACAGGATCGACGTTACGAAATGCGGCGAAAGTATTAAAGGAAGCGGGAGCAAAGTCCATCACTTCCTTTACGATTGCAAGATGAGGAGGAACCATGGATGGCAGAACTAGGGAATTGTCCACAATGTGGAGATATTTATGTGTTAAATAATATTCGTGATGTGTGTCTAAATTGTTATAAGCAAGAAGAAGCAGATTTCGAAAAGGTCTACCAATTTATTCGAAAAAAACAGAACCGCACAGCGCAAATGGAGGAAGTAGTAGAAGCGACGGGTGTACAAGAAACGCTGATATATAAATTTATAAAAAAAGGCAGAATTAAGCTTGCTCAATTTCCTAATCTTGGATACCCCTGTGCAAAGTGTGGAACGATTATTCGCGAAGGAAAGCTTTGTCAGCCATGTATGACAGGAATACAAACTGAATTGAATGTCATTGAAAAAGAAGAAGAACGAAAAAAAGAAGTTGAAAAAAGAAACACGTATTTTACTCGATAAACAAAGCGCCGATTCCCTTCGGCGCAACCTACAACCTACTATCCCCTCTAGGAAGATATTCATATAAGCTATTTGAAAAGTAGTTATTTTGGCGTATTTTTATAAAAGTAGAAGGAAATGTTTAAATAAAACGCTAATCATCCGATACTAGTAATAAGAATAAAACTTGTACGGGAAAGAAAGCGAGGAATACACAATGAAAATCAATAATTTTGGGACACAGGGCATTAACCCATATAAAAAAGTAAACAAAGTCGAACAATCCAATAAAGCGGAAGGAACAAAGGGAGCAGATAAAGTGGAAATTTCTGCAGCCGCGAAAGAAATGCAGCAGGTATCCCAGGTTTCAGCTGCCCGTACGGAAAAAATCGATGCGCTAAAGAAACAAGTGCAAAGTGGTACGTATGAAGTGAATCCACGGGATGTAGCAAAAAGCATCTTGAACTTTTATTCCAAAAACTAATTCATCCATAAAGGTTGTTTTCTAAAAGCTTGTTGCTTTTTCAATAGAGGTATATTCTCAGTAGAAATACTACTAAGTCATAATACACGTAGACTCCCATGGAAAGCGAAGTGTATTCAGGCTGCGGGTTATAACAACAAACTTTACTGAAACAACTTTCATATAAAAAGGAGGGCTAACATGTCAGCTACATTATTAATGCAGACGTTAGACAAGCTTGTAAAACTTCATGAAAGTTTATATGAAGTGGCAAAAAAGAAGACGGAAATAATTAAGGTTGGCGATATGGAAGCCCTTCAGCAAATAATGAAGGATGAACAGGCTCATATAATGAGTATCCAAAAGCTAGAAGAAGCAAGGATGACCATCTCTAAACGAATTGTTGCCAATGTTCCAGATCCTTCTGTGATGGATTGCGTCAAGCATCTTGATTCAGAAGCTGCGGCGAATATAGCTGGAATTGCCAATCATCTAAAAGCAATCATCATGGATTTAAAAGAAACAAATTCATTGAATCAACAGCTTCTTCAGCAATCGATGCAATTTGTCAATATTTCCTTAAATTTATTTAAGCCGACGCAGAAAAGCATGAATTACGGTAAGCCGAGCGGCAATAATATTCGTACAAACACGATTGGAAAACAAGGAAATAGCATTTTAAATATTAAGGCATAATGGGGGAAAGAAAATGGCTTCAACGTTTATGGGATTAGAAACCGCAAGACGTGGACTGACTGCACAACAAAGTGCTTTATATACGACAGGAAATAATATCGCAAATGCAAATACACTTGGCTACACTCGGCAAAGAGTGGATTTGCAGCAATCACAAAGCTTTCCATCTGTAGGGCAAAATGCTCCGATGATACCAGGTCAAATGGGAACAGGAGTGGAAGCTGGCTCCGTTGTACGTGTGAGAGAAACCTTTCTTGATACACAGTATCGCTCAGAATCCAGCAAGCTTGGTTACTGGGAAAATCGTGCTGCAGCATTAAGTGATTTGGAAACGATTATGAACGAGCCTTCAGATTCTGGTTTAGCTGCAGCGATGGATTCTTTCTGGGAATCTCTACAAGACATGGCCGTTGACCCACAAAATGCAGGCGCTCGTGCTGTTGTTCGTCAGCGCGGTATTGCTGTTGCAGAAACATTTAACTACTTACATCAAACCGTTTCAGCAGAAAAAGCAGATGCAAAAAATGAATTGGGCGTATCGGAAAAAGCAATGAATACCCTGCTTTCACAGCTTGACCAAATAAATAAGCAGATTGGCAGTGTGGAACCAAATGGCTATTTGCCCAATGATTTATATGATAAAAGAGATAGCATCCTTGATGAATTATCCCAATATGCCAACATTAAAGTTAGCTACGAGGCTTCAGGCGGAAATGCTTTAGCACAAGCAGAAGGAAAAGCAGTAGTAACTTTAGTGGATGATAGTGGAAATGCTCTTGGTACCTTAGTGGATACGGATGGTGTCCATCAAATAAAAGTAAACCACAATGCGGATGATACAGCTGTTGAGTCAATTTCTATTGGAGATACAGTAATTGACATTAATAACTTCAATTCTACTGGAAAGTTAAAGAGTGTCGTAGAATCCTATGGTTACAAAGATGAAAATGGACAATTAGCAGGAATCTATAATGATATGTTAACAGAGTTAGATAATCTTGCTTATACGTTTGCAACAGAATTTAACAAGGTGCATGAAGAAGGTTTGAGCCCCAATGAAATAACTGATGGGGACCAGGCGATTTCTTTCTTTGCTGATTCGGAAAGTGGAAGCATTGGAGAGCGAGAAGGCTTTGCAAGCAGAATCACAATTTCAGAAGATATTAAGAATAGCTTAGATAATATTGTAAATGCTGATCCATCTAATCCAACACTTGGGGATGCAACATATGTAAGCAAATTAGCAGACATCTTCAATAATAATTATGATTATGGCAATAACTCAGAACAGTCTAATTTCCGCAACTATTTTGAAGGAGTTATCGGAAGTATGGCAGTAAGCGCACAAGAGGCGAATAAGATGACTGCTAATTCTGCTACACTTCAACAAACAGTTGATAACAGACGAATGAGTGTGAGCTCTGTTTCGTTAGATGAAGAAATGAGCAATATGATCCAATTCCAGCAAGCATATAATGCATCTGCAAGAATGGTTACCGTAATGGATGAAATGCTAGACAAAATTATTAACGGCATGGGTGTCGGTGGAAGATAGGTGAATAAATAATGCGTGTTACACAATCAATGGTTTCAGCAAATTCTCTTCGCAATATTAGCAATAGCTATAATAAACTAGCCGAACTAAACAATCAGGTTGCAACCGGTAAAAAAATCACAAAGCCATCTGACGATCCAGTAGTTGCAATGAAAGGGATGTACTACCGTTCCAACTTAAATCAAGTCGAACAGTACAAGCGAAATCTTTCCGAACTTCATTTATGGATGGATAACTCAGAGGCAGGACTGGAGCAAGCAACAAGCGGGCTTGATCGTGTTCGCGAGCTTTTACTTCAAGGAAAGAATGATACAAATAGTGAAGACGAAAGAGAAGCAATCGCAAAAGAAATTGCCCAGATTAAAGACGATTTAGTAAATGTTGCTAATACCCAAGTTAATGGAAAATATATTTTCCATGGTACAGATGTATCAAATCCTTTAGTAACAAGCGGTTCACCACCAACAGTTGCAGCAAATATTAATGACCCAGCCATTGATAATTATGGGGTTGAAGTGTCACAAGGAATTACAATGAAGGCAAATGTTAGTCCTTCTAGCACATTTAATCAAGAAATGTTTGATGTATTGCAAGGGATTGAAGATAAATTCAATAGTAATGATACTGAAGGACTAGATGATTTACTAGGTCGGCTTGATGATGATCTTAACTCAATGAACAGTGAAAAAGCAGAGCTTGGTGCAAGGTCTAATCGTTTGGATATGGTAGAAGCGAGAATTGATGCACAGGAAGTAATGGCGACAAAGGTCCTTTCAGATAATGAAGATGTCGATATGGAAAAGGCAATTACAGATTTATCTGTTCAGGAAAGTGTTCATAACGCAGCATTGGCAGTTGGCGCAAGATTGATTCAAACATCTTTAATTGATTTCTTAACATAAAAATGGAAGGAGGCAAGCCTGACTATTGTTTTGGTCTGATGGTTTGGCTCCTATTTAATTATGTTTAAAGTTTAAAATAATAAAGTACAAAAGGATGTGAAGAGTATGTTTCCGCAAATTAGATTACAATCGATACCAGCGCGTTTGGATATGTGGGTAGATAAAGGATCATTAGAGATTCAGCAGAAACAGGCTGATTTGGAGATAGAACAGCCGAAAGCAGAGTTAACGATTGAAAGAAGACCATCTCAATTAACAATTGATCAAACAAAGGCAAGAGAAGATGTTGGCTATAAAAGTGTGCCCCGGATGATTGAAGATGCTGCGGCAGAGGGAAAGCAGGCGGTGATGGAAGGGATAGCAAGAAGAGGACAAGAGCGCGACGAATTGCTACAAATCCAAAATGGTGGAAACCCTATTGCTGCCCAGGCTAAAAGAAATAGTCAAGGAAGTCCGAAACAATTTGGCATAGGATGGATTCCTTCTCCAAATAGTGTGAAAATCAATTATGATCCAGGAGAAGTGAACGTTTCGATTGAAACGAAAAAAGCAATTATTAATACTAAAATGAACAATCCAGAAATTAATTACACCCCTTCCAAAGTAAATATCCAACTAGCACAATATCCATCTTTAGAGATAGACTTTGAAAATTTAAAGTATATTGGGGTAAACTATGAACAATACATATAAAGGAATGATGTAAGTGAAAATTGCAACGAAATACCATGGGGAAAAAGAAATAAATGAAAAAGAAGTCATCACTTTTCCACAAGCAATACCTGGTTTTCCTGATGAAAAAGAATTTGTTCTATTACCACTTGATGAGGAAGGACAATTTATTGTCTTACAATCTGTTGGAAATCAGCAATTAGCCTTTGTGCTGTCCAATCCATTTACTTTTTTTAAGGAATATGATTTTACATTAGAAGAGCATATTGTCGAGCTATTGGAATTAGAATCAGAAGAAGATATCCAAGTTTTTTCTATATTAACTGTTCAAGATCCATTTGAAAAAACAACGGCAAATCTACAAGCACCAGTTGTCATTAATAGTAAGAAAAATATCGCAAAACAAGTAATTTTAAATGAACCTAATTATCATACAAAGCACCCGTTATTTGAAAAATCAAAACCAATAATGGTGAAGGGGTGATTCGATGTTAGTTCTTACACGAAAAAAAGGTGAGGTTATAAAAATTGGAGATGATATTGAAATCACTATTGTTGCATCTAAGGGAGAACAAGTAAAAATCGGTATTTCAGCCCCACAGAGTGTAGAAATATATCGTAAAGAAGTATATGAAGAAATTATTGCAGAAAATCAGCAGGCATCTGCGGATGTTGCAGCAGTTATGAATTTATTTAAAGGAAAGAATTGAATCAGCAATATATTGGATGATAAAACGGCATAGTTGATAAGGGCTATGCTTTTTTATTTGATCTTAAAAATACTATTAGACTAGCTCACTCTAAATATTTTTATAAAAAAATAAAAAAAGTATAAAAAACTATTAAACTTTGAATAGCAGAGACGATATATAAAGTAAGAGAGGGAAGGGCGGCCGACCTTCCTAACTCCAATAAAAATAATCATGTTCACAAGGATGTGAACACCTAAATTCAAGGAGGAAAACAAAGAATGAGAATTAATCATAATATTGCAGCTCTTAACACTTACAACAAGTTAAACAGCGCAACAAACGCACAAAGCAAATCAATGGAGAAATTATCTTCAGGTCTACGTATCAACAGCGCAGCTGATGATGCAGCTGGTCTAGCAATCTCTGAAAAAATGCGCGGTCAAATCCGTGGTTTAGATCAAGCTTCTCGTAACGCACAAGACGGTATTTCATTAGTTCAAACAGCTGAAGGTGCATTAAGCGAAACTAATGACATCTTACAACGTATGCGTGAACTAGCTACTCAAGCAGCTAACGATACTAATACAGATACAGATCGTGGAGAAATCCAAAAAGAGATTAACCAATTAACATCTGAAATTAACCGTATTGGTAATACTACTGAATTTAATACTCAAAGTCTATTAAATGGTGGAGTTGAAAAAACTTCTAAAGTTAATGTAACAACTACTACTGCTGGTGTGGCTGGTGCGGCAGCTGTTGGAGCTATTGGTAGTATTTCAAGCACACCTGGTGCTGCGGCAACTCTTGGAACTGCTGCTGAATGGGATACAGGTGCATTTACTCAATTAACAGATGGACAAACAGGTACTTTTGAATTTAATGGTGTTACAGTTAATATTACAGGAGCAAACTCTGGTTCAGTTGCAGCTAGTAACTTTACAGGCAACAGTGTAGAGGTAACAATTAATACAACAGGAGACGCTGATGCTCAAGCAGCTGAACTTATTGCAGCACTTAATGCTTATAAAGCAGATGCAGGAGCTGGTTCTCAATTAGATAACTTTACATTTGGTGGGGACGGGTCTGGTATTACAATTACAGGACAAGCAGCTGACGGAGATACAAATAACGCTGCTGCTGTAACTACTACTGGAGCTGTTGGAGTTGCTACGGCAGGAGCTGCTCAATTAACAACACCTGGTGTTGATGCTGGCCCTGGTACTCAAGGTACTACTTCATTTGATATAACTACAGCTTTAGGAGCTGGTGAAACAATTGACGTAGGTGGAGAAACTGTTACGGTTTATGCTACAGACGCAGACTTAAGTGCAGCAGGGGATTCATTTGGTATTAGTCTAGAGTCAGATGCAACAGCAGATGACCAAGCTGCAGCAATTAGAGCTATGTCGTTCTCTGGATTAACTGCAAGCGGTTCTGGTGCAACTATAACATTATCACAAACAGTAAATGGAACAGGTGATGTAACTTCAGCTTCATTATCAGCAGCCGGTGGTGGTACGGCAGGGGTTTACTCATTTGACCTTGCTCAACAAGAAGCTGGAAATAGCATTACTATTGATGGTCAAGAACTTACATTCACTGATGATGCTACTCAAACAGGAGCAGGTTATGTACAGATTGGAGCTGATGCAACAGCAACAGCTACAAATTTAAGAGCAGCAATTGATGCAAATGCTACGCTAAGTGGAAAATATGCAGCAGCAGCTGGCTCTGGTTCAACAATTCAGTTAACTCAAGAAGCTGGTCAAGAATCTGCAACTGCTCCTGAAGTGGAATTAACTACTGCAGCAGGAAATGGTTTCTCTGCTAGCTTCCAAATCGGTGCTAATGCTGGACAAAGTATGACAATTGATGTTAGAGATATGCGCGCAACATCTGATGCATTAAAAGTGGCAAGTGAAGATGGAACTACTGTAACTTCTAAGTCTGGAAAAGTAGCTTCATATACTACTGCAACTGATGTTACGAATGGAACTGACAATCAAGGTCAATTTAAATCTCTAGATGTTTCATCACATGATAAAGCAAGTGCAGCTATTGATGTTATCAATGATGCAATTGAACAAGTTTCTGCTGAGCGTTCTAAACTTGGTGCATACCAAAATCGTTTAGACCATACTATCAACAACTTAAGTACTTCTTCTGAAAACTTAACTGCTGCGGAATCTCGTATCCGTGACGTTGATTATGCTTTAGCTGCCTAATAGTAGTGACAAGCACAGTCGTCCTAGCTGGTAACGGCTAGAGATCATTATCGGGTGAATTGCTGGAAACCCCTTAGAGCTTTTCTTGCCACAACGTAGTTGGAAACGACGAGCGTGAAGGTCCTGAAAAAAGAAAAGATTGGGCAATCAGCAGCCAAGCTCCTGTCTCGAAAGAGTGGAGAAGGTTCAACGACTAGGAAACCGTCTAAGGCGATAGCTATGACGATGAATCCATAGGTGAAGCAATGTATCATCAGCATTGTGAATCCGAAGTGCCCGACCCCTACTAGAATATTTAGAGGGTGAAGATATAGTCTAGTCATTTATGAAAGTAAATGTTCGCACGATGGCGAAAGAAATGATGAACCAAACTAAAAACTCTATTCTTTCTCAAGCAGCACAAGCAATGTTGGCTCAATCAAATCAATTACCACAAGGAGTATTACAACTTCTTCAATAATTTGATTAGAAGGGCGTCTTACTTGGTAACGGGTAAGAGCATCACTGGGTGAATTGCTGGAACTTCCTAAAGCTTTATCAACCACAACGTAATCGGAAACGATAGGCGTAATGGTTTGAAAATGATAAGGATGAAACAATGGATAATCAGCAGCCAAGCTCCTGGGAGGAAACTCTGGAGAAGGTTCAACGACTAGAGAATACGATCTAAGGTGAAAACTATGATTATGAATCTCGTAGGGTAGTAAATACTATTCGAAGTGCCCAGCCCCTATAATAATAGTTTTAGGGTGAAGATATAGTCTATTCTGTCATCGAAAGAGGCAGTCGCAAAGCAAGCGAACCAACAACCACAAGGAGTTCTACAACTTCTTCGTTAATTTTAAATTATATAGAAGTGGCTCTAGATTATCTAGAGCCCTTCTTTATTAATTTCTTTCCACTTATAAACAATAGACCAATAGCTTCGATTTAATTTTTCTGCAATTTGATTAATCGTTAATCCCTCTTTCTTAAATTTTATTAAGGTGTCTATTTCTTCATTAGTATACGCTCTGTAACGCTCTGAATCAGTAGATATGATTGTATAGGTCGGATATTTAATTTTCCATTTAGTTGTTTCCATTTTGAGCCGGTGATTCCAAGACGTTTTATAAAACATGGAGTGGCAACTTAAGGTTACAGGATTTATAGTTTGTAAAAATTGAAAAGTTTCTCTAACGGAAGTAGTTTTAAGTATATAGCCATTTCCATCTTTTCTTGAACTAAGGTGAAAGGAAAGATGGAATATATTTTTAATAAAGTTTTGTAAGTAGATTAGTTCCTCTTTTTGATAACACTGAAGATATAAATAGATATGTGGTGTCAAATAGATTAATTTCTTTCGGTGGTTAATTCTTGTAGAAATACATAAAGATCCATCATCCATGTATAAAATGGCAAGAAAATAAGGGTTTTGGCATAGCTTCATAATACTTTCAGGGGGCAATGTTTTTATTCCATTAGGTTTATAAAAATTGGGATATAATCTGGTAAACAGTGGAAGCGATTTTGAATGTACAGTATTACTCTTAGGGGTTAAATATAGTAATCCATTAAAAAAAGAGACTTTCCATTTTCGATAATCCTCTTGATCTCTTCCATAATGTTCCCGATAACTATGATTCTTTCGTCTGCTATTCTTATAAATTTTTGTAATTTCACCATCTGCAATAATACTAGCTATTAGGATATTTCTTTGAATTTCTGTGAGTGTATCCAAAGTCTTTCCTCCTTTATAAATGAGAATATACGTTCTGTTTCTATTGTAATGCAAACAGATAATTTATAATAGTAGTTTTCTCCTAAAATCTAATTCTTTCCCCTCACCCCTTAAAAGTTTCTCCAATCTACCGATATAAGATATATAAATTCTAGTTGTAACCACAGGGGGATAATTAACATGATAGAACGAATTGGTTCCCAGCAAAATCTTTACACATCTAGACAAGCGGAAAATATAAATGGTATAGAGAAAACAGTAGATAGTAAAATGGATGCTCCATTGCAGCTTTATGGTCCAAAACCAAATAAAGAGCAATTAGATGAAGTAATTGAAAGTATTAATGCTTTTATGCAGCCTTCCCATACTTCTTTGAAGTTTGAGCTTCATGAGAAATTAAATGATTATTATGTAACGGTAATTGATGATGATACGAAAGAAGTAGTCCGCGAAATTCCTTCTAAGAAAATGCTCGATATGTATGCAGCAATGAAGGAATTTATGGGCTTAGTGATTGATGAAAAGATTTAGAAGAGGTGAGTTAGGATGGTATTAAGAATTGGTGGATTAGCTAGTGGAATGGATATTGATACCCTTGTTGAACAGTTAATGACAGCAGAAAAGGTACCACTAGATAAGATAAATCAGAAAAAGACATATACAGAATGGCAGCGAGATGACTACCGTGAGATGAATTCACTATTGCTAGATTTAGATACTACTATTTTTAATGGAGTGGCAAAGGAAGCAAGTTTTATTAAGAAAACTGTTGCTATATCCAATTCTGATGCACTTTCAGTCAAGAATGTGAACTCGACGATTGATTTCTCGGGTTCCATGAAAATAAATGAATTAGCTACAGCAGCTACAATGAAGAGTTTTACTGAATCAAAAATAAAAGATTCCAGTGCAAAACTTAGTGATTTAGGTTTGGATATAGATCAAACAATAACGATTGAGGCTATCACGAAAGATGGTGTGATGCAGTCAGAGCCGTATACATTACCTATTACTGGTGAGGATACACTTGATAGCATCATCACTAAAATAAATAAAGACTCTGGAGTTATCGCTTTCTTCGATAGTCAAAGTAAGAAAATATCCTTTACTGCAAAAAATACTGGTGATAATGCTGATGGTCCTGAAATTATTCTTACTGATAGCGCCAACTCTCCAAATAAATTTTTTAATAATATACTAGGTATTAATTCTAATAATACTATAGTTGCTTCAGATAATAAAAGATATGGAACTGATGGTAGTAATGCAACAATCGAATACAATGGGCTAGAAATCACTCGTCCATCCAACACCTTCACCATCAATGGAGTAGAATTCACTGCCAAAAAAGTTACAACAGATCCAGTAACATTCTCTTCTACACCAGATGTGGACAGCATTTTAGATACAATTACCCAATTCGTTAATAAATATAACGAAGCAGTAGAAAAAATCCGTGCCAAAACAACAGAATCAAAGTATCGTGACTATGCTCCTCTAACAGATGCACAGAAGGAAGATATGACAGAGGATGAAATTGAAAAATGGGAAAAACTAGCAAAAAGTGGTACATTGAAAAATGATTCCATATTAACGAATGTTTTATCAAAAATGCGTTCTAATTTTAGCTCACCTGTTAGCGGAACATCTACCTACACACAACTATCGCAAATTGGAATTACCACGACTGCCAATTATTTAGATGGTGGAAAGCTGACTATTGATGAAGATAAACTAAGAGAAGCAATTACTGCAGACCCAAACGCTGTCTATGAACTTTTTCAAAAGGATGGTGACACAAGTTCGGAACAAGGAATTGCTCGTCGCTTAAGAGATAGCTTAAAAACAGCGATGACGGATATCACAGCAAAAGCAGGGAAGGCTTCTAGTGTAAATAATACATTTACACTCGGAAAGGTATTAAATAATTATTCTGACCAAATAACCCGGTTTGAGGATAAATTAGAGATGCTTGAATCCCGCTATTGGGCTCGTTTTACAGCAATGGAAACGGCAATTAACAAGGCAAACAGCCAGTCTACGTATTTAACAAGTATGTTTAGTTCTTAATAAAAAGGAGATTTAAAAAATGGCCATTTCTAATCCATATCAATCCTATCAACAAAATGCAGTAAATACTGCCTCTGCTGGAGATTTAACATTAATGCTTTATAACGGCTGTCTAAAATTTTTACACTTAGCCAAAAAAGCAATTGATGAGAAAGATATTCCAACACGCAATTTAAATATCCAAAAATCACAAAATATCATTAAGGAATTAATGGTAACATTAAATATGGATATTCCAATTTCACAAAATTTGATGTCTTTGTATGATTATATGAATCGTCAGTTGATTAAGGCAAATATTGAGAATAATAGGGCGCTTATTGAAGAAGTAGAATCACTAGTGACAGAATTCCGTGATACATGGAAAGAGGCAATTGTTCTTAATCGTCAAAAACAGCATGGTCGGGGCGGCCAAGCATAATGGAAGCATTAAAGCAATGCTATGCTATTACGAATGAATTGGTGGAGCTGTTAAAGGGTGAAGCGGAAGTAGATACGGAGAAAGTCAATCTGCTTCTCGATCAAAGGCAAGCTTGTCTAACCCTTCTTACGCCACCAACGACAGAAACCGAACAGAAAATCGGACAGGCTCTCTTGCAGCAAGATAAAGTATTGGTTGCATTGCTTCAAAAAGAGAAGCATTCGATTCAAAAAGAAATACGAGGCATAGAATACAAAAAAAAATCCAATCAGAAATATGTTAATCCATATCAATCCTTGCAAACGGATGGCATGTTTTACGATAAACGCAAATAGTGGGTCAAGGGGTCAGGTTCCTTGTCCCACTTTTTTTCTGTTTAGTTAGAGGATTAGCTTTATTTTTGTTGAAATAAGTAGGCAGAGTTATTTCTCTTCTCTTTTTCTCCTTCATTTCCACATGTTAAAACCTTCTATCATCCATTCCCGAAAACGAATAAATCTCTAGGAGTAAATTTAGTTATTGTATGGAGGTGGTGCTTATTGGCAAGAAATCCAAGGAAAAAGAGTGTGAATGGTATTTATCACATTATTATAAGAGGTATTAATAGACAAATTATTTTTGAAGATAACGGGGATAAAATCCAATACTTAAAAACATTAAAAAAGTATAAGGGGATTTGTAAGTTTAAGTTATATGGTTATTGTTTGATGGATAATCATATTCATCTTTTGTGTAAAGAAACAGATGAATCGATTTCAGAGATAGTGAAGAGAATTAGCTCCAGTTATGTCCATTGGTATAATGCAAAATATGATAGGAGTGGCCATTTGTTTGAGGGGCGGTTTAAAAGTGAGACCGTTGAAGATGTGAGATACTTTTTAACGGTGCTTCGATATATTCATCAAAATCCACTAAAAGCTGGTGTATCAAAGAATGTTTTGAATTGTAAATGGACGAGCATAAGCGAGTATATGGATAAACCTAATTTGGTTGATACAGAACTTGCTCTTCAACTATTTTCGAGTGATGAGAAAAAAGCATTAGAATTATTTAAAGCATATTCTTTTGAACTTAATGAAGAGAACTGTTTAGATTCGAATAACGCTGTTAAAGTTGCTGATGAAGAAGTTTTGAAAATAATGAGGAGTTTAGAAATACCCAATAATGCTACCCTACAGAAACTGAATAAAAAAGAGAGAGATAAATTATTAAAGAAGCTGAAATGCATAGAAGGAGTAACTATTAGACAAATAGCAAGAATTACTGGCATATCCAAAAGCGTTGTTCAGCGTGCAAAGTAAGAAGAAGGAGATGAAAACAGAAGAAAGGGAGCGAATATCCAATTGTGGATACTTGCTCCCTTTTTCCTTTTAAGTTAAGCTGGGACAGAGAACCTGACCCCACTGTCCCACTGAGAACTGGGACAAGGAACCTGACCCCCACTGTCCCATTACCACTCAAATCACCCGAGACAACCCAACACGAGTCTGCTTATTCTCCACATTCTCACCAATCAACACAATCTCCGAATCTGCGTCTTCTGGTGCAATAATGCTATGATCCTCCACTTTTACTTTACAAGCAGTAACACTTTTTTCGATGACTACATTTTCACCGATAACGGTTCCAGGAAGGAGTACGGAGTCTTTAACGATTGATCCTTTTCCGATAATGACATCATGGAAGATGACAGAGTTTTCTACTGTTCCATAAATTTCGCAGCCTTCACTAATAATGGAGCGTTTTACGGTAGCGGAAGATTCAATATAGGATGGGGCAAAGCAGTGTTCGTGGGTAAATACGGTCCAGTCTTTGTCATTTAGAAAGATATTGCTTTCTTTTGATAATAAGTCCATATTTGCTTCCCAGAAGCTGTCGATTGTCCCAACGTCTTTCCAGTAGCCTTTAAACGTATAGGCGTGTAATTTGCGGTTATCTGTAAGCATGGCAGGAATAATATCTTTCCCAAAATCCTTTGATGATAATTCATTTTTTTCTTCTTTTTGTAAATAGTTTTTAAGTGTTTTCCATTTAAAGATATAGACACCCATTGAAGCAAGATTTGACTGTGGGTTAGCTGGCTTTTCCTCGAAATCAACGATGCGGTTGCTTTTGCTGTCTGTATTCATGATTCCGAAGCGGCTAGCTTCTTCCCATGGAACTTCTGTCACAGAAATCGTTGCATCTGCGCCTGTTTTTATATGCTGTTGTAACATTAGGTTGTAATCCATTTTATAAATATGGTCGCCAGAAATAACGAGAACATATTCCGGGTTATACTGGTCAATATAGGACATATTTTGATAGATAGCATGTGCTGTACCATCATACCAGCGTTCTTCTGTACCACATTGGTATGGAGGAAGGATGCTTAGTCCGCCATCTCTGCTGTCCAAATCCCAATCTTTTCCGTCTTTAATGTAATTTTGCAGTACATGTGGCTGGTATTGTGTTAGTACACCAACGGTATCTATTCCTGAATTACGGCAATTGCTTAAAGTGAAATCAACAATACGATATTTTCCTCCAAATGGTACTGCTGGTTTCGCTAATTCTTCTGTTAGTTTTTTTAGTCTTGTCCCTCTTCCTCCAGCTAAAAGCATTGCGATACATTTTTTATTCAAAATAGATCCCTCCAGTATGCGTTGTCAAATCTTCCATTGTTAGAATTTCAAGAGAAAGTAAGATGCTCCTTATTTTTCCAGAATTTTTTCAAATTTTAAGAACATCTCTTAAAAAGAAAATGTTCCTCACGTTTCTATCAAGTAAGTAGATCTATTTCGTTATAAACGATCATCTTCCCAAAGTTTATAAAAGTACTCTTCCTCTTCCATTTCTTTTAATTCTGCTTCATGCTGATTTTGTAAAATTTTTTCACTCATTCATTGTACCTCCAAGTTAATTTCTTAATGTGTTCATTGTAGCAAATATAAAACAATGAATTGTAAAAATATTTTGATTAATTTCGATAAATCTCGACACAAACCTAGGTGATGATACTCACAATTACATCTTTTGTTAGGAATATAGGCTTCTCCTCATAGATTATGTCGAAATGTTTTTAAATAGAGCAATTGGTTGTCTAGATATTTAACAACAATAGAATTAACCTTTAATAGGAAAAATACTAGTATTGACGGCCTTTTGCCTATCTAAATTCTTAAAATAACTAATTCTTTTAGCAGGAATAAGTTGCTTTATATTTAAGGAACGTGACGTTTTATTTATGCTGTATATATATCCTGTCCGCCGTTGATTGAAACATTTTCTGACATAAAAATTTGCTGGAATTATTATACTAATAAATTTCCTCATAAAAATGTTCACAAGTTTGTCGAAATTTCATATCGTTTTAGCAGGATTTTAGTAGGGTAGGCTAGAAATATATAGTATAGTCAAAATGATTCCTTCTAGGTATATTTCTATTTACCATTAGGAAAAAATAAGACTTGCACTGGAAACTATAAAGGAGGAGTAACTTATGAATTTCAACATTAGAGGAGAAAACATTGAGGTAACTCCAGCAATTAGAGAGTATGTCGAAAAGAAAATATCCAAATTAGAAAGATATTTTTCTGAAACACCAGATGCAAAAGTAAACGTCAACCTTAAAACATATAATGACAAAACGTCTAAGGTCGAGGTTACGATTCCAATGTCCCAGCTGCTGTTGCGTGCAGAAGAAGACCATATGGACATGTACGCAGCAATCGATTTAATCTCAGATAAATTAGAAAGACAAATAAGAAAACATAAAACAAAAGTAAATCGTAAGCATAGAGAAAAAGGCAATTTAAATGAACTATTCGGTTCTTATGAAAGTGTGCCAAGTGGTGAGGATGAAGAACAAGAGCTAGAAATCGTTCGCCAAAAACGCTTCAACCTAAAACCAATGGACAGCGAAGAAGCCATCCTGCAAATGGATTTATTGGGCCATAACTTCTTCGTCTATACAGATGCTGAAACAAATAACACGAATATCGTCTACAAACGAAAAGATGGAAAATACGGATTAATAGAAGCACAATAAAAAACAAACCTGCAGCGAAAAGCTGCAGGTTTTATTCATAAAGTAAGACGGAGAAAAGATATAGTGAAATATAAAATATCAATATAATCATTCAAAAAATAAGCCTCCCTTTTTGTACATCATATATGTCAATAGACAAACTCTCCAAATTCCTACAGCTAATTTGTAATCCACATTTGAAAGTTTGAAAATTCTTAAAAATACTTCCCTATTTTTAAAGGAAAGGCTATAATGAGACATAATTTAAAACAGAAGATGCGTGGTGGTTAAATGAAATTGGATGAAACAGATAAAAAGATATTAGAATTACTTACAGCAAATGGCAGGCTGTCCTATGTGGAGATCGGGAAAGAACTAAATTTGTCAAGAGTGGCAATCAGAGAAAGAGTCAGTCAATTAATCGAAAATGGAGTCATTGAAAAATTTAGTGCTGTCATCAATTCCGAAAAAGTAGGTAAGACGGTTTCTGCCTTTTTTGAAGTGGACTGTGAGCCAGCTTCCCTTATTCAAGTAGCACAAACGCTTGCGGAAAATCCAGTTGTAGCAAGCTGCTATCAAATGACAGGGCCAAGTACTTTACATATGCACGTCTTAGTGGAAGACTTTGAAGCATTAGAAAGCTTCACGAACAATGAACTATATTCCTTAGAAGGTATAACACGAGTAGAGAGCCATATCCTTTTAAGAAGATTTAAAAGTAGAAATGGCTTAAAAATTTGATACATAGCAAAGAAAAATCAAATCCATTCGGTTTGATTTTTTTGTTTTTATACGAAACGTATTCAGAAATTCTATAATATATTTTTCAGTAAAAGGAAATAAAAACCGACGACTCGTGTTTTTATTGCAAAATTCTACAAATTTCTTCTGAAAAAGTTTATAGGTAAATGATGGAACCTTTTATTTTATTGGAATAGTAATGCTCTTTTTAATTCTTTATCTAAAGAAGACTTTTTGTGAGAGATAATCCTAAATTTAATAGAATAATGTATATTAATACCTATTTTTGAATGATTATTAGAGAAGTGTTTCTATAGTCTTTTCCTTTTCCGTATTAGTAGAAATCTTTGTGAAAAACATATTATTATTTCGGAAAACTAAATGATAGGGAAACGAAAAGGTTTACAATGATTCTGTTAATATTGAATATATAAAATTATTAAATTTTTTTGAAAAATCACTAGAATTCTTATTATAACTATCTTATAATCATGAATATTAAATATTTGCTTTCGTTTGTTAATTAAATAAAGAAATTTAGTTTACTTTTGAAAGTGGAAATTGGTTATTTTTACAAAGAGGGGAAGGTGAGACGGTTGATCTCGATGATTATTAGAAGGTTATTTCAGCTAGTATTATTGCTTATTGGAATATCTTTCTTAGTTTTTGCTAGTATGCACTTGGCACCGGGGGATCCAGCTTCAATCATAGCAGGACCAACAGCATCATCTTCTGATATTGATGCGATTAAAGAAAGCTTAGGATTGAACAAACCCTTTCTTGTACAGTATTGGGATTATCTAAAAAATGTCTTACAGGGTGATCTAGGTTATTCTTATCAGACGAAACAATCTGTATCAGAAGCTATCGCCATAAGATTTCCAAATACTTTGAATTTAGCGATAGCAAGTATCATTGTTGCAATCGTCATTGGGTTGGTTGCTGGTATTATTTCAGCACTCAAGCAAAACTCATGGCTAGATGTATTTAGCACAGTATTTTCCTTAGGTGGGATATCAATTCCAAACTTTTGGCTAGGCTCCATCTTAATTTTAGTATTTGCCGTGAATCTGCAAATACTGCCGGTCGGTGGATTAGATGCTCCATTTTGGACGATAGAAGGAATGCAACAGTTAATTCTGCCTGCTATTACATTAGGAACAGGTTCAGCTGCAATGATTGCCAGGATGAGTCGTTCTTCGATGCTAGAAGTCATTCAAGCTGATTATGTACGAACAGCAAGAGCAAAAGGGGTAAAAGAAAGTTCCATTATTGGTGTTCATGCAATGAAAAATGCAATGATTCCAGTCATTACCGTAATTGGCGTTAACTTTGGAGGATTATTAGGAGGAACAATTATTACGGAACAAGTTTTTGCGATAAACGGTGTTGGAAGATTAATGATTGATGCGATTGCTTCAAGAGATTTTCCAATGGTGCAAGGTTCTGTATTATTGGTAGCTTCCCTCTTTGTTTTAGTCAATTTAATCGTAGATATTATATATGTATTTGTAGATCCAAGAATCAGCTATGACAATTAGGAAAGGGGGAAACCAATGGAAACTGTACCAAATCCACAACTATCTCCAACTGTGAAGAAAGTGAAAAAAGATTCCTTTCTATTAGACACTTGGAAAAAATTAATTAAAAATCGGTTAGCGGTCGTTGGATTGATTATTATTATTTTGCAAATAGTTATAGCAATAGCTGCACCGTTAATCACAAGCTATGATCCTGCTCGCCAAAATCTGGAAGGAACTGAATTACCAATGTTCACGGAAGGCCATTGGCTCGGTACAGATAATTATGGGCGTGATATGTGGAGCAGAATCGCTTATGGAGCAAGAATTTCTCTTGTAGTAGGTAGTATTGCCGTCGTTCTTGGATTAGTTGGCGGGATTACCTTAGGGTTATTAGCAGGATATTATCGCAAATTAGATGGGATAATTATGAGAATAGTAGATTTATTATTTTCTTTCCCAGGTATTTTACTTGCAATGCTTATCATTGCAGTACTTGGAACTAGTTTAGTAAATGTGGCAATTGCGATCAGTATTTGGTCCATTCCTTCTTGTGCGAGGATTGTCAGAGGTTCCGTTTTATCGGTCAAAAAACAAGAATACGTAATGGCAATGAAATCACTTGGAGCAAGCGATTTGCGCATCATGTTTAAGCATATTTTGCCAAACTGTACAGCACCAATCATCGTGTTTGCAACGATGCGGATGGCAACAGCCATTCTATCCACTGCATCCCTCAGTTATTTAGGATTAGGGGCTCAGCCGCCGACACCTGAATGGGGAGCAATGATATCACAAGGCCAGGCGTATATGTGGACATCTCCTCATATGACGATTATTCCTGGTATTGCCATTATGCTTACAGTGTTTGCGTTTAATGTTGTCGGTGATGGATTAAGAGATGCGCTCGATCCGAATATGAAAGTTAATCAATAACAAATACATAGATTAAGGGAGAGTTTTTAGATGAAAAAGATAGTTTTTGCCATGATGGCATTATTGCTGCTTGTTGCAGCAGGATGTTCGAATTCTAGTGGGGGATCCAGTTCAAATGGAGAAAGTGTAGCACAGGAAATAACATATGCGACAACTTCAGATGTTGTAGGATTATCCCCAATTTTAACAAATGATTCTGTTTCTTCTTCTGTCAATGAGCAAGTGTATGAAACATTGTTTACACGTAATTCGGAAACAATGGAAATTGAACCACTTTTAGCAGAGTCCTATGAAAATCCAGATGATTTAACATGGATAATTAAATTAAAAGAAGGAATTAAGTTCCAAGATGGTACAGACTTTAATGCAGAAGCAGTAAAATATACCTTTGATAAATTCCGTGATCCAGAAACAGCGGCACCACGCGCATCTTTGCTTGAACCGATTGAATCTGTCAATGTACAAGATGAATACACTGTAGAGATTAAAACAAAGTATGCATACGGTGCTTTACTTGCAGCACTTTCTCATTCTAATGCTGCCATCGTTAGTCCAGAGGCTGATAAAAATGGCGATTTAATGAAAAATCCTGTCGGTACTGGTCCATTTAAATTTGTAAGCTGGACACCAGGTGAATCTGTTGTATTGGAAAAATATACTGATTACTGGCAGGGGGAAGCAAAACTAGACAAAATTACATTTAAAGTGGTACCTGAAGTAACAACTGCAATTTCGATGCTACAAGCAGGAGATGTTCAATTTATTGATGGTATTCCAACAGAGCAATTGTCTCGTGTAGAAGGTCTTAAAAATGTAGAAGTACAGAAAAAAGAAGGTACACCTGTTTATTGGTACGGATTTAACATGGAAAAGGAACCAATGAACAATCTTGAATTCCGTCAAGCGGTAGCATATGCATTAAATCGAGATGCTTATGTAAAGCAACTTAATGGCTTAGGGGTAGCTGGTAACAGCATTATTGGACCAAAAGTATTCGGCTATGATGAAGCAAGTAATGATGCTGGCTATGATTATAACTTAGAAAAAGCTAAAGAATTAGTGGAGAAAAACGGATTTGGCGATAAAGAGTATACATTGCTTGTAGCAAACAGAGCGAACTATATGAAAATGGCAGAAATTAGCCAATCTCAATTACAAGAGGCAGGTTTCAAAATCAAAATTGAAACAATGGAGTGGGGTGCATTCTTAGATGCAAGTCGTAATGGCGACTATGAAATGAACTTCTTAAGCTGGACTAACTCAACTGCAGATGGAAGTGAATTATTATACCCTAATTTCCATTCCGATAATGTTGGCTCGTCTAACATGGTGAGATACAGCAATGAAACGTTTGATAAATTAGTAGAAGAAAGTCGTGAAAGTGTAGACCAAGATGTGCGTAAAGCAAAACTGAAAGAAGCAAATGAGTTTCTTGTAAAAGATGCACCAGCTATTGTCATGAATCATGGTGTAGTAACACTTGCGTATGATAAATCTGTTAAAGGATTAGACATTGATCCAACAGGAACTTGGTCACTATATAAAGTTTACAGAGAGTAGGGATAAAAATGGAGAAGAAGCTATTATCTGTAAAAGACTTACGGACAAATTTTCGTACAGCTGATGGGGAACTGTCAGCTGTACGAGGAATTTCTTTTGACTTAGATAAGGGAGAAACATTATGCATTGTGGGGGAATCAGGTTGTGGGAAAAGTATTACCTCCCTTTCCCTTATGGGGCTTCTTCCGAGCAATGGCTATATAAGCAAAGATTCTTCGATTGATTTAAATGGAACAGATCTATCAAAGCTCACAAAGGACCAATTACGTTCTATTAGAGGGCGCGATATGGCGATGATCTTCCAAGAACCAATGACTGCTCTAAATCCAGTGTTAACGATAGGGTATCAGCTTAGAGAGCCTCTTATGCTTCATCAGCAGTTATCCAAGCAAAAGGCACATGCCAAAGGAATTGACCTGTTAAAGCAGGTAGGAATTCCTTACCCTGAAAAAAGAATGAAGCAATATCCACATGAATTAAGTGGTGGAATGAGGCAACGTGTCATGATTGCCATTGCGTTATCGTGCCGTCCCCAATTATTGATTGCAGATGAACCAACAACTGCTTTAGATGTAACAATTCAGGCGCAAATTTTAGATTTAATGGATGATTTAAAGAAACAGCTAGGCATGGGAGTGATTATGGTTACTCATGATATGGGAGTAGTCGCTGAAATCGCTGATCGCGTCATGGTTATGTATGCTGGAGAAAAGGTGGAAGAAGGCGATGTGGAGAGTATATTTATAAATCCACAGCATCCGTACACAAGAGGTTTGCTCCATTCTGTGCCAGATATTGATGACTCATCCTTTGAACTGGAAGCAATACCAGGTTCATTGCCTAACTTAAATGAAGAAATAAGTGGATGCCGTTTTCATCCGCGCTGTCCATTTGCTACAGATAGATGTAAAGCAGAATCACCGAAGGAATATGAGCTTCATTCCGCTCATCGCGTAAAATGCTGGTTGCAGGAGGAGGTGGAAATACATGCAGACGATCGAGAAACAATCCCTTCTTAAATTAGAAGGTGTTAAAAAGTACTTTCCTATTAAAGGCGGTTTGTTACAAAGGGTTCAAGGTCATGTGAAAGCTGTCGAGAATGTTAGTTTAGAAGTTTTTGAGGGTGAAAGTGTTGGAGTAGTAGGTGAATCTGGGTGTGGAAAATCCACGCTCGGCCGAACCGTTCTTGGCTTAGAGGATATAACGGATGGAAAGGTCTATTTTCAAAGCCAAGATACACAAGCACTTTCTGGTAAAGAAAGAAAAGCAATCAAAAAAGACATGCAGATGATTTTCCAGGACCCTTATGCTTCTTTAAATCCTCGTCAAAAAATTGGAAATGCATTAGAAGAAGCATTTGTTATTCATACAAATCTAGCAAAAGAAGAAAGAAAACGAAGAGTAATAGAGCTTTTACAAGAAGTAGGGCTAAAAGAAGAACACTATGATCGATATCCCCACGAATTTAGTGGTGGACAACGTCAGCGTATCGGAATTGCTCGTGCGATTGCCCTTAATCCTTCCCTTATTATTTGTGATGAAGCAGTATCTGCTTTAGACGTATCGGTTCAAGCACAAGTATTAAAATTAATGAAGGGCTTAAAAGATAAGTATCAATTAACTTATTTATTTATCTCCCATGATTTAGGTGTAGTTCGCTATTTCTGCGATCGGGTATTAGTCATGTACTTAGGGAATACGATGGAGCTAGCTTCCTCGGAACAATTATATGAAAATCCACTTCATCCTTATACAAAAGCGTTGTTATCCTCGATTCCACGCCCTAAAATAGGTGTAAAGGGTGAACGCATTCGCTTACAGGGAGAAATTCCGAATCCAGCGAACCCGCCATCAGGCTGTCCATTTCATACCCGCTGTCCGATTGCAACTGACTTATGTAAACAATCGAAACCAGAGTGGAAAGAAGCAGAGCCGAATCATTTTGTAGCCTGTCATTATGTCGGAAAGGAATTGAATTAATATGAAATTAGATTACTTATATCATCCTTATCCATCCCAACGCAATACTGTTTTTGCCAAGAAAGGAATGGTTGCTACTTCCCAGCCTTTAGCTGCTCAAGCTGGGCTGGAGATTTTGCAGAAGGGGGGAAACGCAATTGATGCGGCGATTGCTACAGCAGCGGCATTAACGGTAGTAGAACCTACTTCTAATGGAATCGGTGGAGATGCGTTTGCACTTGTATGGGTAAAAGACAAACTTCATGGATTAAACGCAAGTGGTCCTGCTCCAAACGCTATTTCCATTGATGATTTAAAAGCGAAGGGCTTCGAGAAGATGCCAACCCATGGTGTTATCCCAGTTACTGTACCGGGAGTTCCATCTGCTTGGGCTGCTCTTGCTGAGAAATTTGGAAAGCTGCCTTTAAAAGAAACATTAGCACCTGCTATTCGTCTTGCAGAAGAGGGGTATCCAATTAGTCCAACTTTAGGAAAGTATTGGAACCTTGCCTATAATCGTTTTAAAGAAATTTTTCAAGGAGAAGAGTATAAGCCTTGGTTTGATACATTTGCACCAAACGGAAAAGTACCACAAATTGGTGAAATTTGGTCATCAAAAGGTCATGCAGCTACTTTGCGCTCGATTGCAGAAACGAATGCAGAAAGCTTTTACCGTGGAGAATTAGCAGACAAAATATCGCAATTTATGGAGGAGCATGATGGCTATCTTCGTAAAGAGGATCTAGCTCGCTTTTATCCAGAATGGGTAGACCCGATTTCTGTTTCTTACAAAGGCTATGATGTTTGGGAAATTCCGCCAAATGGCCAAGGTTTAGTGGCGTTAATGGCGCTTAATATTGCAAAAGGCTTTGATTTAACCGAGAAGGATTCTGTTGATACATATCATAAACATATTGAAGCAATGAAGCTTGCATTCACAGATGGGAAAGCCTTTATTACGGAAGAAAAAGAGATGCCTCATACGGTGAGTGAGCTATTAAGTGAAGAATACGCAGCGTTAAGAAGAGAATTAATTGGCGAGCATGCGATTACTCCTGAGCCTTTATCTCCTCCAAAGGGCGGAACGGTATACTTAGCAGCTGCAGATGAAGAAGGAAATATGATTTCCTATATTCAAAGTAACTATATGGGCTTTGGTTCAGGGATTGTCATTCCAGGAACAGGAATCGGTCTGCAAAATCGTGGACATGATTTCTCACTAGATCCAACCCATCCCAATGCATTAAAGCCAGGGAAACGAACATATCATACCATTATTCCTGGGTTCCTTACCAAAGATAATAAACCAGTTGGTCCTTTTGGGGTTATGGGTGGCTATATGCAGCCACAAGGACATTTCCAGGTAATAACAAATACAATCGACTTCCATTTAAACCCACAAGCTGCTTTAGATGCACCAAGATGGCAGTGGATGGAAGGCAAGAAAATTTTAGTAGAACCTCATTTTCCAAACTATCTCGCTCAAGCACTGGCAAGACGAGGGCATGAGATTCAAACGGCTACAGACTACGGTCATTTTGGCAGAGGACAAATCATCTGGCGAGATGAAGAAACAGGTGCATTAATTGGAGGAACAGAATCAAGAACAGATGGAGCGATTGCATCCTGGTAAGACGTCAGAAAGGTTGTTGATTTTATGACATATTGGCATCTATTTCTTGCTTTTTTCCGAGTGGGAATATTAGGATATGGCGGCGGTCCATCTTCTATCCCACTTGTGAAAAACGAAGTAGTGGATAAATATAAATGGATGACAGATGATGAGTTTTCCGATGTTTTAGCATTAGGGAATGCATTGCCTGGACCGATTGCAACCAAAATGGCAGGCTATATTGGTTGGCAAGTAAAGGGAGTCTTTGGAATGATAATTGCCATTATCGCATCTGTTGTTCCTACTATTTTATTAATGATTGTTCTTTTAACCTTTTTAAATTCTTTCAAGGATAAGCCTTGGGTATTAGGAATGACAAAGGCAGTAGTTCCAGTAGTTGGCGTGATGCTTGGGGTATTGACAGTGGACTTTTTAAAGAAAGTAAATACTAGCTTTGGCGTGAAGCTAACGATTGGGTTAGTTGTAGCAAGTATCATTCTTTTAGTTCTTCTGAATATCCATCCTGCGATTGTGATTGGCGTCGTCATTGTCATTTCACTTCTAAGTAAGAAGGAGAAGCAGGAAGTGAAAGAGGTGAAGGCTTCGTGATTTATTGGCACATCTTTTGGGCATTTTTTCTGCCTGGAATTCTTGGTTATGGAGGCGGACCTGCTTCGATTCCTTTAGTGGAAAAAGAAGTGGTTGATCGGTATGAATGGGTAACAGAAAATGAATTTAGTGAAATGCTTGCAATGGGAAATGCATTGCCTGGACCAATTGCGACCAAAATGGCAGGCTATATCGGGTTTCAAGAGGGTGGAGTACTTGGCGCAATCATCGGTGTGTTTGCAACAGTCGCCCCATCCTTAATTTTAATGATTGTCCTCTTACGTTTGCTAATGAAATTTAAAGATTCTCCAAAAGTGAATCTACTGACAAACTTAGTTAGACCAGTAATTGCTGTTTTGCTGGCAATGATGACAATCAGTTTTTTCCAAAATTCTTATCATGGAATTGGAATTCTGCAGACTGCATTCATTGGCCTCATTAGCTTCATTTTATTAGAAAAAGTAAAAGTTCATCCTGCTTATGTGATAGCAGGTTCCCTTGTATATGGGGCAATTTTCTTAGCTTAAAAAGGAGGCAAGAACATGACATTTTCTATTGTCGGGTATGATCCACAGGAAAAAGAATGGGGCATTGCTGTCCAATCGAAATTTCTTGGTGTTGGAGCAGTTGTTCCATGGGCAAAGGCAGGAGTGGGAGCAGTTGCTACTCAATCTTATGCAAATACGTCCTTTGGTCCAGAAGGCTTACGTTTAATGGAAGAGGGAAAATCAGCAGAAGAAGCATTGCATGCCTTATTAGACAAGGACCCAGGCAGAGAGCAAAGACAAGTTGGTTTTATTGATGCTAACGGCAATGCAGCAACGTTCACGGGAAAAGAATGCTATAACTGGGCTGGAGGGGTAACAGGGCCTCATTTTGCAGCACAGGGAAATATTCTAGTAGACGAGAATACAGTAAAAGCAATGGCTGACACTTTTCAAAAGGCAGAAGGAAGTCTTGCTGAACGATTACTTGCAGCATTGCAAGCAGGACAAAATGCAGGCGGCGATAGTAGAGGACAGCAATCAGCAGCACTACTTGTTGTAAAGGATAGAGGTGGATATGGAGGCTTTAATGATCGCTATATTGATTTACGTGTAGAAGATCATGTGGAGCCAATCCAAGAACTAACCCGCATCTATCAATTACAGCAACTATATTTTGCTCCCTCAAAGCCAGAGAATATTATTCCAATCGAAGGAAGAACGTTAGAGGAACTAACGACACACCTTCAAAGATTGGGCTATCTAAACGAAACAATCACGGCAATATCTGAAGCACTTACTACCTATATTCATACCGAGAACTTTGAAGAACGAGAACAAAAAGAGGGCTTTATTGATTCAGAAGTGCTCGAGTATATGAAAAAACAAAAATAATCAAACTAGAAACTTCCTATTATATAGGGAGTTTTTTGTTTGATAAAAGAGAAGTTAAGTGTAGCCTCCATCTTGCGAACTAATTGATTTGGCAGAACAAGTTGATCTACAGTAATCATTTCTAATTGGTCTCTTTGAATAGAAGAATGTTTGGAAGGGAGTGTTTCAACTCTAAAAAATTTTCTAGCTGTAATTTAAAAACAGAGCAGTTAAAATTCTAGACTAAATTGATAAAGCCATGTTGATTGGAGCGGAAGGGGTGAGACTCCTATGGGAGATGCGAGAAAGTCCGAGACCCTGCAGGAGCGAAACGAGGGCACTGAAAAAGTCTAGTTCTCCAAATTAAATGAGGTTTT
>NZ_JVDT01000018.1 GCF_001076885.1 Bacillus sp. 522_BSPC | reverse complement strand
ACAAAAAGGATATTTATTCTCCCACAAACATTTTACTCATACCTAATTAATCCCTGTTGAGTATTCATTTAACCATTCGGATAAAGTAGTCTGGCTTTGGAAATGGAGCTGCTTCTATCTTAATTGTAAAACCTAATGCTTCTTCTAGCCGCTTTTTATGAACATTTCCTTCACCACTAAATATCTTAGTCACTTCTTCCGTTGCTTGTATCTCTACAAGAGCTATATCTTTATTTCGATATTCCCAGAGCTCTCTTTCTAGTTGAAATGCCATACTTTCAGCACTCTTTACAACGCCTGTACCTTCACAAGTCATACACTTGCTCTGTACCGTTTCAGATAAAGATTTCATGGTCTTTTTTCGCGTTAATTGTAATATCCCAAGCTCTGTAAATCCTACTACTTTTGATTGCCTATTATCCCTTTTTAATTCCTTAAGCATACTATCCATAATCTGCTTTTCTTCCGTTTTTCTCATGTCTATAAAATCAATTAAAATAATCCCAGAAATATCTCTTAGGGCAATTTGTCTTGCTACTTCTTTTGCAGCAAGCATATTTGTCTGAAAAACGGTTTGTTCTAGCTGATGCTTTCCTTCATATTTGCCTGTATTTACATCTATAATCGTCGCTGCCTCTGCCTGATCAATAATCAAATATGCACCATTGCTTAGCCAAACAACTCTTTTTAATGCTTTCTCTATTTCGGTATCAAGCTGATAATGTGTGAAAATATCCTCGTTTCCTTGATGGAAGGAAAACATTAAATGGGGAAATAATTCTTGCCAATGCTTCCTCTCTTCTAACCTATCGACTATCACTTCTCCCTCTTTCATTTGTTTAAACAGATAGAGTAGCTGTTTGTTAAACTCATTAGTCTCCTGTAAAAGCATGACTCTTTTCTGCATAGCTTTCTTTTCCAAGTCGCAATATTGCCGACGTAAAATTTCCAGTTCCTCTATTAGGTCCGCTTCCGAACAATTTGCTGCTGAAGTACGAAAAATCAGCCCTTCCTTCTCTGACTTGATGGTATCTCCAAAGCTTCTCAAATTTGCTTGAGCAGCTTTGGAGTTTACTTTTTTAGATACAGCAACATATCGGCCATAAGGCATATATACTAGATTATCACCAGATATCTCAATAATGCCCGTTATTTTTGCTCCTTTGGGTCCTGCAGCATCTTTTATTACTTGAACTAGTACTCGTTCCCCTTGTTTAATATAAGAGGATACACTCTTCTTTTTTTTCTCTTCTAAAGTTCCCTCATCTCGAACAAAGGAAATCATTTTTTCTCTCGGTAAATACGCACCTTTTCCTTCTCCAATTTCAACAAATGCTGCATTCATCCCTGGAATCACCTTTGTCACTTGTCCTAAATAAATATTGCCAACAGTCGTTTTATATTGGGGCTGCTGGACATAAATTTTCTCTATCTTTCCATTTATCAGATAAGCAAATCTATTTTCTCTTGTTCTCATATTGACGATTACTTGGTTCAACATCATACATCCTCTTTTTATGGTTATCTTACTATTTTAGCTTAGATGAAATGTTTTAGTAAACTCATACATCTATTTAATGATGCTAACTTCCTTTCCGCTCAAATTTCGTTTAACTAAACACAGTTATTAGAACAGAAACATCTATAAACATTCTTTTTTATGTATACCTATAAAACAGCGATTATATCCTTTACCCTAGCAGTCACATTCTTTTCTTTAAAATAGACGTATAATAGCTCATTTTCATCCAGCATCGTATTATCCCCACTCTTTGCCTTTACAATAATCGGATGCTTACACCCTCTGTGAAATCGTTCTAAAACGTCCAACAGATGATCCTCTTCCTGAACTTCTAACGGCAGTAATTTTCGAAATTCATTTGTTTTTCCATAGTAACGTTCGAGTAAAAATCGCATAAATAAGAATCTTCTTTGTTTCCATTCATAAAAAATAGAAAAAAGTAAGAAACTTATGATAATCCAAGCATTTATATTTGTTGGCATCTTAATTAGGACTGTTATTAGAAAGATAAAAACCCCGAAAATGGAAAAATAAAGCGTCCATTTATGCGACTTAGGAAAGGAATTTTTTAAGGAAAATAAAAGAAACATTAGCTTACCGCCATCAAGCGGCCAGATGGGAAGTAAATTAAAGAAAAATATCATGATATTATATTGGGTGAATGTTTGATATAAGGAATCAGTAAGAATCTCTCCTTGCCATAAAAGAAAGCCTAGCCCTACTAGCCAAATATGCTGGATAGGTCCAGAAATAATGACAATTGCCTCCTCTAGCAATGGTCGATTTCCATGTTCATCCATTTCCGCCACTCCTCCAAATGGCAATAAAGATATTCTCTTTATTCTCCATGAAAAAAAAGCAGCAGCAAATGCATGACCTAATTCATGGATAAGGATGATCATAAACAATAAGCATAATTCATAAAAATGGGCAGTCATTACACCGATAGCAATGACAACCCATAATAGTGGATGAATATGGAGGCACTTAAAAACACCAAGGAACCTATTCAATTTCGATCACCTGTAAAGGATCGATAAAATCATCATTTTTCTTTATTGCAAAAAAGAATAAACCTAGTGCTTCATCTCCTTCATACCTTGAGGCACTTCCTACTTTTGTTCCTTTGTTAATATTTTCGTATAACTTTACATCCACTTCTTCTAAGTTTCCATACCATGATTCACTTTGGTCACTATGCTTAATGACAACTGTTTTCCCAAACCCTTCTTTCTCTCCTATAAAGGTTATTTGTCCTTCATTAAAAGATTGCACCGTTGTATCTGTTCCTGTTTCTATTGCGATTCTTTGTCCATTTTGCTCAAATTCCTCTAATACTTTACCAGATGCAGATAATGCATATTGCTGTAATTGCTCTGTATCTTGTACCTGTTCTTTTTGCTCTGGTAGAAATGCTAATGGTTTTCCAAATTTATCTTCATACCAATCTGTTACAACCATAAAGTTAAATTCCTGCGACATCACCTGTTTAAGCGAATTCTCTACTTTCGCAAGTTTTGCAGATGGATGATCTACAATGATTGCAACAGCAAGAAAAAGAACGGCTGCTCCTAGGATTTTTAACATGAATAAATCTTTCCGAAATAATGGATGTATCTTTGTTGGATAATTTTCCTCTTTACTTGTAAAAAGGTAGTCTTGGCTCTCCTCTTCATCTGACCATAACACTCGACTATCGATATTTTTTTCTATCCTCGCCCGTTCTTTTCTTCTTTTTTCAATTTTTTTTCTAACATCATCGTTTCTTGACCCCATTTACTCCTCTCCCCTACATACTTGTCCTTTTAATCCTATATTTATGTAACGATGAAACAAAGTATGCCTTTAATCAGGGTGTATGCATTACGAAAAGATAAGGAACTAATCCTCCTAATCTTAAAGTAAATAGGAAGGGTACAAAAAGCCCTGTAAAGCTGTAGAATGATTCTTCCGAACCAATATCTACGGCTTTACAGGGCTAATTTAAAAACAGAGCATATAGTCTAAGGGCTATAAGATTAAATCTTCCTTCATTATCCAATTAAAATAGATAAGAGCTTTATTCTCCGTAATCTTTGCTTACTTCTAATACGTCCTATTTTATGTACGTATGCCAGCAAAAAATCGACTAACCTAGTAGCTTTCCTATCTAGCACCAAAGAATGTCTTAATCTTTGCAAAGACACCTTTTGATTCTTCTTCCAAGTGTTGCAAGGGAACCGTTTCTCCTAAAATTCTTCTAGCAATATTGCGATAAGCAATGGCAGATTTACTATTTGGATTTAAAGCGATTGGCTCCCCATTGTTAGAAGCTCTGATGACAGCATCGTCATCTGCAACAATACCTAATAGATCAATGGACAGATGGCTTGTTACTTCATCAATATCTAGCATGTCCCCATTTTTCACCATATGATTTCTAATTCTATTAATAACAAGCATTGGTGGTTCCATTTGTTCTTCTTTTTCTAGTAATCCAATTACCCTATCTGCATCTCGTACAGAGGATACTTCAGGAGTAGTAACCACGATAGCTTTATCCGCACCAGCCACTGCATTTTGATATCCTTGTTCAATTCCTGCAGGGCAATCAATGATGACATAATCATAATCCTGCTTTAGGCGAAGAACTAACTCTCTCATTTGATTTGGTCGAACAGCTGTTTTATCACTCGTTTGTGCAGCAGGTAATAAATATAACAAATCATCAAATCTTTTATCTTTAACAAGTGCTTGATGAATTTTACATCTTTCTTCTACCACATCTACTAAATCATAAATGATTCGATTTTCTAATCCCATTACGACATCAAGATTTCGTAAGCCAATATCTGTATCTACTAAACAGACTTTTTTTCCTTGTAATGCAAGTGCTGTTCCAATGTTTGCAGAAGTAGTCGTCTTTCCAACTCCACCTTTACCTGATGTTATAACAATTGCCTCTCCCATCTTAATATCCTCCTTCCAATTTCACCAAATTTGGTCTTAAATGTGGTAATACTTGTAATCTATCTATCTTAATTACACTATTATTCACATATGCACATTCCATTTCTCTCGTATTTTCAGAAGAGGCATCCTTTACCTCTCTCTCGATAAAATGGCTAATGCGAATTTGCGTCGGTTTCATAATAGAAGCAGCGATGACCGCATCATCATTTCCATTATATCCAGCATGAGCTATTCCTTTTAACTGGCCCATGATATAGATATTGCCCCCAGCAATAACTTTCCCACCTGGATTTACATCTCCGATTAGCAATAAATCACCAGGAACTTCTAGAATTTGACCTGACCGCACAATACTGGTAATCGATTTCACTTCATTTTGTCTTAGCCAAGTTTCCGCTTCTTTCTTTGTAACTAAATTACTATTAATAGATTGAACGGATAGATTTTGTTTTTCCTGAATTAAATGAACAATTTCTTCTTTTTGTTCATCTGTTACATATCTATTTCCAAGCTCTACTGTCACTTTTATATCTCGTTTTTCATTATGCAGACTCGAGCTTTCATTTAATTTAAACTGGAGTTCTCTTAATAACTCTTCATATGAACAATTATCATTCAGATGTAGGCCCAGTCCATTCTTCGTTCCTTTAATTGTTACTAGCTGCCTTTTTTTCATATCAAGTTGTTCACCTCTGTAAGAAAAGCGTAAGCGTCTCCTTTCATCCCGTAACCACTAAAATACATAAAATACTTCTGTTTATGCTATTGTACAAACAGGATATAGTTTTAACCACATTAGGCAAATGGACGCAAATGCTCGATATCGTAATACTTATAAATCTCACTTTGCATAAAAAAGCGCAATCATCCTAATCAAATAATGTAGTGTTATCAAACCTGAATAAATATGGTGCACACATATTCAAGCTCACCTTTTCATTTGATAGATGGTTGACACTTTAGCTAGAGCATTTACTCTTTTCATAAATGCGTTTTAACATACAAAATATTTTCCCCTTACTTCTTGCCCTTTTAACAAGCGTCTTATCCAAATCCATACATAACATTAATTCTTAAGGACTTTAGAGCTCTATTCAATGGTTTCTAATTCCTATTTAATATCATTCGACAAACGTTTTTAAAATTCCTTTTCAAGCAAAATATATTTCTCAAAAATTAGTAATATGTAAGCGCCTTTTCTCAAATATGATGAAGAAACAGGAAAGACTGGTAGCATTTGTTGACGTGCAATCCTAAAAAAGGAAGACTTACAGGGTTGTCTGCTTGTGCTAGACACCGAATAGACTAAAGATAAGCTAAACTCTTTTTTAACCTTAAAGTGGAAGACAGTTCTTCAATCAAATAAATTTCAGATCGAGACACGAAATGTCCAACCTGAAATTTATTTCACTTCTAACTATATCATTCTTTTAGCTCTGCTGCATACTTCTCGAATAAACGTTTATATGGATATGCGACAATTACGATAAAAATAAGATTCAGCCCAAGAGAGGGAAAAAGTCTTAAATGAAGGAAGTTCGCAAAATCTATTGTTGTAAGATTTATAACTTTTATCACTTGATAAACAATTATTTCTAGCGCCGAGACAGCAAGCAAGCACATCACAGAAACAACCACAATATTGCTATGAAAAATTTTCATCAATTTATTAAAAATATAGATGATAAAAGGGAAAGCAAAAAAATAGATACCTAAAATTTCTGTATAAACAATATCAAAAAGTAATCCAAAAACAAAACCATAGATCACACCAACATTTCTATTTCCATAAACAGAAAAGAATAGAATGGTAATGAGGAGAAAATACGGAACGAATATCAAATTCCCTCCAAAAAGGTCTGTCGGTAATAATTCCAGAAAAACACTCTCTAATATAAACATAAATGAGATTAAGCAACCAATTAAAACTTTTCTCATTGTTCATCCTCTTCAGGGGATAAAGCTTCCCTATCTACTACCATTACATGCTCAATATCATAGAAATCCGCTGCTGGTTTAATGAACACTTTTTTCTGCAGACCATTTTCATCAGGCTCTACTTTTTCTACTGTTCCAATTGCTAAGTCTTTCGGAAAGACTCCACCCATTCCTGATGTCGTAACAAGCTGTCCTTTTTCCACTTTTAATCCGTTCGGGACTTCTTCCCATGTCATAATCAATTGCTTCGTCTCTTTATCATAATCAGCAATAATGCCAAAAACATCTGTTTTATCTTTATTCTCTTCTTCATCTTTTGGCTGAATAAAAGCTGAGATTCGATTAGCCGGATCTTCAGAGCTCAATAGTTGCACAGTAGCAGTATTTGGAGCGACTGATTTTATTTTCCCTATTAATCCAGCAGAAGTAATAACAGCCATATTTTTCTCTACGCCATCATTTTCCCCACGATTAATGGTAACTAGCTCCGTCCATTGCGATGGATTTCTGCGAATTACCGTTGCTTTCATTAGGGTATAATCGCTTAATGATTCTTTTTCTTCTAATGTTTCTTGCAATGCTTGGACATCTTTTTTGAGACCTTGAACCTGGTATTTAAGCTGAGCATTTTCCTCTAGCTTCGCCTTTAATTCCTTATTCTCTTCGTATGTATCCTTTAATGCTTTGACATTATCAACAAAACCCACCACAAAATGGGCAGGTCTGGAAACAAGGGTTTGAACCCAGCCGGTTGTATCTTTTACAAATTGCTCCGGCCAGGTTAATTTATTTCGGTCACTCAAAGAAAACCCTATTAATGCCACGAGAATAATGATGCTAACAAGCAAAATAATCAGGCGTTTATTCATAAAAAACTGTGGCATGCTTATACACCTCGAGTAAAATTATCGTGAATCTTTTGCTTTATTTTTGAATAAATGAATATGGTCTAAAGCTTTACCAGTTCCGATGGCAACACAATCCAATGGATCTTCTGCTATGACAACAGGCATACTCGTTTCTTCACTGATAATTTTATCAAGATTTCGAAGCAATGCTCCACCACCTGTTAAAACAATTCCGCGATCCATGATATCTGCTGCTAATTCTGGCGGTGTTTTTTCTAATGTTACTTTCACTGCATCTACAATCGCAGTGACTGTATCTTTTAATGCTTTAGCAATTTCATCTGCAGTAATTTTGATTGTTTTTGGTAGTCCTGTTAATAAATCTCTACCACGAATATCCATGTTTTCAATTTGGTCCGGATTTCCAGCACTTCCAATTTCCATTTTAATGCTTTCAGAAGTTCTTTCCCCAATCATTAAGTTATACGTTTTACGAATATAATTAACGATCGCATCATCCATTTCATCACCAGCAATTCGAATCGATTGGCTAGTAACAATACCACCAAGAGAAATAATGGCTACTTCTGTTGTACCACCACCGATATCCACTACCATGCTTCCTGTTGGCTCCCATACTGGAAGATTCGCCCCAATTGCAGCAGCAAATGGCTCTTCAATTGTATAAGCATCTCTTGCTCCCGCTTGACGTGTTGCATCGATTACAGCTCTCTCTTCAACGGCTGTAATTCCTGAGGGTACACAAACCATTACATAAGGTTTGCCTGAGAAATAGCCCTTATTTTTAATCGCTTGCTTAATATAATATTTCATCATTGTTGCAGTTGTTTCATAATCAGCAATTACCCCATCTTTCATAGGACGTAATGCAACAACATTCCCTGGCGTTCTACCGATCATATTCTTCGCATCGTTACCAACTGCTACAATACTCTTTGTATCTGTTTGTAGTGCAACTACAGAAGGCTCTCTTACTACAATTCCTTTTCCTTTTACATAAACTAGCGTGTTCGCTGTTCCTAAATCAATTCCAAGATCTCTTGTTCCAAAACCTAACATAAATGTATCTCCCTTTCTGAAACTAATGCAATATTATAAAGTAGGTAGATATTCTCCTCTTTGTAATTATCTTCTAATTGTTACATATCTATATTTTGTCATGATTAGACAGAAATAGCCAAAAAATCATAAAATATATTATAGCTTATATCTTCAAAAAAGAACAGCATCATACGTAGCCTTTTTCTTTTAAGCTGATAAATTTATTTTCCCCAATTATGATATGATCTAGCAAATCAATTCCAATAATTTTCCCGCATTCGACTAACCTTTTTGTAACTTCAATATCTTCTCTGCTTGGCGAAGGATCACCAGAGGGATGATTATGAAGACAGATAATCGATGCTGCAGATCTTCTAAATGCTTCCTTATATACTTCCCGGGGATGGACAATACTCGCATTTAAACTTCCAATAAAAACAACTTGCTTATGCATTACTTGGTTTTTAGTGTTTAAATATAAACAAACGAAATGTTCTTGCGTTAAAAATCTCATTTCATTCATCATATATTTGGCAGCATCTTCTGGAGAACGAATACAATATCTATCTGTGAATTCTAAATTGGAAACACGTCTACCTAACTCGATCGCTGCCATCAGTTGTATAGCTTTTGCTGTACCAATCCCTTTTATCGCTTTTAACTCATCAAGACTTGCATCCTTCAGTAAACGAAGTCCATCAAAATGGATTAAAAGCTTATTCGCTAATGTTAGAACAGATTCGTTTTTGGAACCTGTTTGAATCAATAAAGCGATTAATTCATGATTAGCCAAGCTCTCTGGTCCCTGTTTGATAAAACGTTCTCTCGGTCGTTCATCATCTGGAAAATCTCTTATTAACATAGAATCCATTTTTATTTGTTCCTCCCTTGTCTGTCGATTTTGGGAAGAATAGAATAAGGGACCATTGATTTTAATGAGGCATACTGAAGCCTTTTGCTTTTAATTCGCGTACTGTTCGAGAAATCGGAAGACCAACTACGGTGAAATAATCTCCTTTAATTTCTTTCACTAGTATTCTGCCTACTCCTTGAATTCCATACGCACCTGCTTTATCAAATGGTTCCCCGGTGTCTAAGTAATCGTGTATTTCTTCATCTATTAATTCCCAAAATAACACGTCCGTTTTTTCATAGAATGTAGAGCATATTCCATTTGCCATAATAGCGACACCAGTATATACAGAATGCGTTTTTCCTGAAAGCTGACTCAGCATTTGAGATGCTTCTTCCCTTGTACGAGGCTTTCCTAATATGACACCATCTAGACATACTACCGTATCGGCACCTAGTATAAATGATTCTTTGTCATTAGAATAAACTGCTTCGACTTTTTTTCTCGCTAAATACATAACAATTTCTTCTGGGGCAAGAGTAGGATCAAAGCTTTCATCTACGTTACTACTGGATATAACAATTGGTATTTGGAGTTCTTCAAGGAGCTCTTTTCGTCGAGGAGAAGAAGAGGCCAATATGAGGGTTTGCTTTAACATTATTACACCTACCTACTTTTCAAATTGAGAGATACAAATTAATCCTATCAAAGAATGACAGGATACACAATTTTGAAACGTAATTTTTTATCGAATAGTAAATGAAATGTAATATGCCGAAATTTGTAGAAATATTCCCATAATTATTTTGATATAATAAATGCTGTTTTAATTGCTATACTATTACTTTGTTCTCTACCATTGATAGTACATCTAATAAGCATTCTCCTCTTGAAAAAACAAAAAAGGAGCGCTTCGTTAATAACGTTTTTCGCTCCCTACTAATATTCTACTGAAAAAATCATAACGCGACATATGTGGCTAAGTAATCTAACAATTGCTGTTGAACTGCCTCTATTTCTTTTTGACTACTATTTGTTGTTAAATTCATTGCAAGCTCGCCACCCTTCGCTAGGTGTGTTGCCATGGTTTGAATTTTTTCATTTGTAATAGCAGAGACATTCTTCTCATCCACTATCGCAAGCTCCTCCTCCAACTTACTTCTATCATCCTCAGAAATTGCTTTATCAAATTGAGCACTTGTTACGATTTGGAGAACAGAATAATAAATAGCTGACGACCCTTCAATAACAGCTTTCTCTTCCTTAGAGACATTATTTACTTCTTTCCCATTAAAAATCATCTCTTTTGCATAGGATCCTTCTACTTCCTTTTGCCAGATTTTCGCATCTTCTAAATTACTCGTAACCCCTAACAGAAGGAACTGTTTTTCTTCTAAAGGAATAATTTGGCTAACTGTCCCTTCTTCTGTTAATTTTTTTTGATCATTTTTTGCTCGCTCTTCATTAGAAAAAACATTCGCTTGAAGGACATATGTGCTAATATCTGCTTTTGTAGCACTTTCCGTAGCAGAAGAAGCTTGTCCATCATTATTTTGAGAAATATTGGCTGAAGCAGTTATATTCCCATTTGTCGTGCTAGTCTGATCACTACTTACCATGTTTAATAAAATAAACCCAAAGCTAGTTCCTAATATGACTGCAAAAAAGACGGCAAAGAAAATAGAAGCTACAATCTCCTTAGGCAAACTCTTTTTTTTGCCTTCTTTACTTTTAACACTCTTTGAAAAAGATGTTGGCTTGTCCTTTTTACTCAAAGGTGATTGAAAGCTAAACATGCTTTTCTCTTTATTTTTTGCTGGCATTTCCTCTGGTACAGGAAGAATCCAATCAAAGCTTTCTTCTAGCTCTGCTTCTTGTCCAGCTGCAGACTCTTCGCTAAAAACAGTATCTTCCTTTTTTTTATTATTTTGGTCCTTATGAAAAACAGTAGGTTCATTCCGTTCCATTGTTTCATCTGTATCCTTTTTTTGGAATGGACGGTCTTTTCCGTTGATTTTTATCGTTATCGTTTTGCGATTCTCCGGTTTTTCATTCACTCGTCCTACCCCCATTTTCATTTATTTTGTTTATCCTATCATATAAGCAAAAAAAAATAACAAGACTTTTGTCGTCTTGTTATAGAATGATTTCGTCAAATTATTTAATTATTCGCCATTAGTTAGCAAAAGGATTTATTTTATTGCCAGGTGACGGAACATCTAGTTTAGGCAAGCTTTCTTGTAAATCTACTAGTTCCGGCATATAGAAGACGGAAAAAGTAACATAAAATGTTACTAACTGATTTTCTTCATCTGAAACAGTCGTTTTTTCTTCTTCACCAGAGAAATTTATATTTCTTACTAATACAATCCGCTCATTATTCTCCATTTCAGATATAAACTTTTCCAATCCAAAGTAATCCTGTGCTTGTATTTCAAGGGTAGCAGTCATCTCTTTCATCCCAGAAGGCATTTCTATAGATGAAAGCTCCGTTTCCTCGGAATTCTCCTCTTTCGTCTCTTCCTCGGTTTCTAGGCTTGTGCTTTTATCAAATTGTTGTTGTAATATCCCGATATCATCCGTAGAATCAACTTCTACCTCACCATCACTAAATACCATATTCTGTATCGTCGTTTCTGAAAGTAGCTCTGCTTTTTCGATATCGATTAACAGTTGATCTGTTAGCGGTTTTATCGGAACACTTTTTTGCAATTCAAATGTATTTTTTTCTCCAGATTCTTTCTTCTCTTGAATATTTGTTTCTATCACTGATAATAGCTGTTGCTCTGTCTCAATCTGATCATTTTTTTTATTATTTTCAACAATCTTAGGCTGTAAATAAAAGAAATACATTCCTGCTAAAAAACAGAATATAATCAGCATACTACTTATGGTAAACAATCTATGCCTATCAAGGTTCATGAATTAGAATCTCCTTGTTCCTTTTCTTGCTGATCCATTTGCTCCTCCTCTTTAATCGTTTCTTTATTTAAGAAGATTTGAAAAGAACCAATGTATCTTTGTACATCTTGCTCTGTAGAAAGAGCTCCTTCATCAACAGAAGTAGTAATGGTCGTTGTTGATAGTTTAGAGAGTGTAACATCAGTAATCCACGCTGAATCCATTAATCTCTTTAAATAATAGGCAGCTTCTCTAGTTGTATCAAATTGAGCCTCTAATTGAATTGTTCCATCTTCATTATAAAGAAAAGATAGAATAAACCCCCGCTCTGGTAGGTAGGAAGTTAACTCTCTTATTACTGGAACGGTTTTTAAAGGATAGTCCTCTGCCCAAATGACTGCTTTTTCTAATTCTGCTGCAGCATTTGAATTTTCATAGGTAGTAAGCAGCGTTTGAGATGATTCCACTTGTTCCTTCATTGTATTTACTTGTTTTGCCAATTCATCATTCTTTTTCTGAATGGATTGGCCAATAAACAGCATCACAATTATACTAAGCAGTGCCACCCCAGCAAAAATAAAAAGAATATAAACGGATTTTTTACTTCTTTTTTCTCTTTTTGGGAGTAAATTGATATCCACTAACATCTATTTCACCTCTTTTAAAGCTAATCCTAAAACAAGGTGAAAGCCACTTGGCAAAGATCGCTTAAATCCAGTTAATAGGCTATCTACTTCTGGCATAATAATAGGCAGCTCAAAACGAGTAGATAATTCTTCTTTCATGGATGGTAGCATAGGGTGATCACCCGTCAAAATAATTTTCATCAATTGTTCTCTTCCTTGATGAATAGAATAACGATAAAAATCCATTAATCGGTTTACTTCTCGAAAAATATTATCGTATTCAATCATGAGCTCCTCGATATCTCCTTGAAAGAAAAGCTCTGATTGCTGTGACCGATTTACTCGAATTTCCCAATCCTCGCGTATAAAGGTAAGCGGCAAAAAGTGGGCAAAAATCGGATATCCATGTTCAAAAATAGTTATATTCACATTTTCTAAATCCATATGTACAAATAACAGTCTCTCCTCTTCTGCAGCTGTATAAAGTCGTTCATATATACGGAAGGCTGCTAACGAGGAAATATCTGCAGCAACTGGATATAGCTTTGCTTCTGTTAGAGCATCCACATATTCCTGAACTAATTCTGCTTGTGCAGCAATGAATAAAACTTCCTTTTTTTCGTCTTCTTCTTTTAGAACAACCGTATCAAAGACCGGCTCTTCAAATGGGAGATGGATGGATGTGCCAATTTCTAAGTATAAATACTCTTTTAATTCATCTTCTTTTATATCTGCTGGAATGGATATTTTCCGAATAATAATTAGCGCATCAGGAACGACCATCTGAATGTCCCTTTTCTTTATTTTCCAAGTCTCCGCACATTCTTCTAAAATTAACTGCAAGCTTTCTTTATTGACCACTTTTCCATTTCTAATGATACCTTCTGCCAAAATCCTTTCCCCCCATTTGATTGGTTGAGGAGGATTAATTTGTTTCATTTCCATATATCGAATGGAATGATCATTAAAAATGAGCTGGACAGTTCTTTTGTTTCGAAACAACCCCATATGATATCTCCTTATATGTTAAGAAGTTGAAAGTAAAAATCTAGTAACTCCAATCCATAAAAATAGGCGATAAGCGTGCCTAAAACAATATATGGACCAAACGGAATTGGCTCCCTCTTCTTAAATTGCTTTAATAACATTCCAATTATACCAATTAAAGCACCAAATAAGGAAGCAAGGAAAAAAGCTAGTAAAACTAATTTCGGACCAAGGACAAAGCCAATGACTGCAAACAGTTTGATATCTCCGCCGCCCATGCCACCTTTACTAATAACTGCAAGGAATAACAATAAGAAAAAGCCAACAGCTGCCCCTGAAATAGAGAAAGCCCAAGAATTTTGGGGAATGAATATTTTTTCTATAATAAGGAGGATGGAAAATACAATCAATACCTTATCTGGAATGATCATATAAGCAAGATCGGACACCAATATAATCATAAGCAAGGAGATAAGTGTCCAGGCAACAAAAAGTTCAGTTGACCATCCTAATTTAACAGGTGCCAAAATAAACAAAAGACCGGTTATCAATTCGACAATCGGGTAAATTGGGGAAATTGCTGTCTTACACTGACCGCATTTCCCCTTTTGAAAAATATAAGATAATACAGGTATTAATTCATACCAGCTTAAAGTATGTCCACATTTTGGACAGGCTGACCGCGGGGCAACAATCGACTGATTGACAGGGACTCTTAGACCGACTACGTTAAAGAAGGAGCCGAATAGGAGTCCGTATAGGAAGATTAGGAATAGCATTATTATTTACCGAGCTTATTGATTGGCTTCAGTTATAGGTTCAACTTCATCCCTAGCTAATTCTGCTTCTGCTGTTTCGTCTATTTGTCGTTCACTACCAACTAATTTAACAGTATAACTGTATTTACCTTCCGTACCTTTTGTAATTTTCACATAAGAACCAGTATCATCAGTTTCAGAAGTGCCTTTCTCATATTCTCCACCATCTGGATCTTTCACTACATCTAAATAACCCTGTTCCTCTAAATAAGCCATGGTGATAATCTTCGAACCCGAACTCGGCAACAACCCAGTATCAGCCGATACAGCCAATTTAGCAGAATTAATCATTTGCTGTGCGTTTGCCACATGAGCATCTTTCTTTGTGTTGTCGATTATTTTCCCAACACTCGGAACAGCGATTGCTGCAATAATTCCAAGAATAACGACAACTGCTAATAGCTCAATTAACGTTAAACCTTTTTGATTTTTTATACGATTTATTATTTTTTTCATTTTTTATTGCCTCCCTAGTACTTTTTTACTATTCTAAGTAGTACTTTAGCAGATTCTCTTTTTAAAAGGAAGAATTATTTTTTTGGAATATTACATATTTTTCTTAGTAATTATCCACTTGGTTAAAAATTTCAAACATTGGTATCATCAGCGCGGAAACGATAACCCCAACAAGGCCAGCTAAAAGAACAATTAATAAAGGTTCCAAAATGGCTTTTAGCCGATCTGTACTAACTTCCACTTCTTTTTCATAAAAGTCAGCAACTTTCCCAAGCATGAGGTCTAAGGAGCCTGTCTCCTCCCCAATGGCAATCATTTGGGTAATCAAAGGGGGAAAGGCCCAGTGCTTTTTCATAGGCTCAATCAGCGACTGACCATTTTCCAATGCAGCATGGGATTTATGCACCACTTCTGCAATTACTTTATTTTCTACTACTGATTCAACAATGGTTAATGCTTGCAATATTGGGACAGAACTAGAAAATAACGAGCTTAGTGTACGTGTCATTTTTGCTAGTTCTGCCTTCTGTAGTAGCTTCCCAATAACCGGCATCCTTAATACCCCATAATCCAAATAATATTTAGACGTTTCATTATTTCGAAGCAGTATAAACACAATCGTAATTAGTATCACCACAAACGCAATTAACCACCAGTAAGATTGGACAAAAGCACTTGCATCTAGCACAAATTGGGTAATGAACGGCAATTTTCCGCCTAAACTAGCAAACATTCCAACAAAAATTGGCACAACATAAATTAACAAAAAGACGACAACAAACATAGAAAGTAATCCAACAGCTGCCGGATAAGCAAGTGCAGAAATAATCTTTTGTTTTGTAAAATGCTGTCTTTCGTAATGGATAGCTAATCGTTCAAGTGTTTCATCCATATTACCACTCGCTTCTCCAGCTCGAACCATATTGATGAACATTGGCGAAAATACTCTCCTGTGCTTTTCTGCAGCATTAGACAGAGGATTTCCTTCCCTTAAATCCTCTTCCACTGCTTTTAAAACCTTTCGTAGTACTTTACTTGAGGTTTGCTCTGCAAGTATTCTTGTGGAATCGATAATGGAAATTCCTGCAGACAAAAGCGTTGCAAACTGTCGTAAATAAATGACCATATCCTGCAATTTCACAGGATTGCCAATGACAATATCCTTTGTAAAGAATGATTCTTTGACTTCCATTATTTCTGTAACTCGAATACCTTGTTCCCTTAGTGAAAATAATGCCTCACGCTTTGATGATGCATTAATGCTTCCCTCTCGTTTTCCTTGTATCGTTCTCCCGGTATACTTAAATCGAGCCATTAATTGACAACTCCTGTAAATATTGCGCAGCTAAATCTTGATGAATATGCCCAAATTGAACAAGCTCTTTAATGCTATTTTCTAATGTTACCATTCCTTGTGATTTGGATGTTTGCATAATATTCATGATTTGATGTATCTTCTCATTACGAATCAAATTAGCCACTGCTGAATTGTTTAGGAGAATCTCCAAAGCAACAACTCTGCCTCTTTTATTGGCTGTCGGGAAAAGGCGCTGAGACACAACCGAAACTAACACAGAAGCTAATTGAATTCTAATTTGTTGCTGTTGTTCTGGTGGAAACACATCAATTATTCTATTTATTGTTGCTGGTGCTCCAGAGGTGTGTAATGTTCCCAATACGAGATGACCCGTTTCCGCTGCAGTAATTGCAGTTTGAATCGTTTCTAAATCTCGCATTTCCCCTACTAAGATTACATCTGGATCTTGCCTTAATGCAGCACGCAGCCCATTTGCAAAATTATTTGTATCAAAGCCAACCTCTCGTTGGTCAATAATCGACATTCCATGTGAATGATAATATTCAATTGGATCTTCAAGAGTAATAATATGCTTATGGGATGTCTCATTTAAATACCGAATCATTGCTGCTAAAGTGGTCGATTTCCCGCTACCAGTAGGACCTGTTACAAGTACAAGACCTTGTTGTTTTTCCGCTATTTTACGTAGTATAGCTGGCATACCAAGCTGTTCAATCGTCGGAATGGCTGTTGGCACAATTCTCAAGGCAATGGATACTTGTCCACGCTGTTTAAAGATATTGACTCTGAAGCGAGAAAGACCCTTTATTTCATAGGAGAAATCTAATTCCCCTTTTTCTAAAAAAGTTTCCCATAACGTTTCAGGAGCAATTTCCTTTGCCATTCCTTCTGTTTCAGCTTTCACCAAGCTTTTTTCACCAATCCTTTTCAATTCTCCATTTATGCGGATAACAGGCGGTATCCCTACCGTTAAATGAACATCAGAAGCTCGATTTACATAAGCAGTCTTCAAAATCTCATCTAATTTCTCTTTCAAGATATTCCCCTCTATTCAGGAAGAACGACTCTTAGTACTTCTTCCGTTGTTGTAATCCCTTGTTTCACTTTTAATAACCCATCATCAATTAAAAACACGGTTTTATCCTTTTCTGCTTGCTCTCTTACCTTTAGAAAAGATTCTCCGTTCATGATCAATTTTCTTATCTCTTCATTCATAACTAGGACCTCATGAATCGCGATTCGGCCGCGATAACCTGTCATATTGCAAGAAGAACATCCTTTACCGCGAACAATATGCTCAATAGACATACCTCTTCTTGCAAAAATCTCTATTTCTCTTTTGGTAGCCGCTTCTTCTCTTTTGCAATCTCGACATACTTTTCTTACTAATCGCTGTGCAACGATTCCATTTAAAGAAGATGCTACTAAGAATGGCTCTACTCCCATATCAATTAAGCGGGTAATCGTTCCTATAGAATCATTCGTATGAAGAGTACTGAGCACTAAATGACCAGTTAAGGAAGCGCGAATAGCCACTTCTACTGTATCCTTATCACGAATTTCTCCGACCATGATAATATTTGGATCCTGCCTTAAAATAGAACGCAAACCAACTGCAAAGTCCATGCCTGTATTTACATTTACTTGAATTTGATTAATCCCTTCCAATTGAAATTCTACTGGATCTTCAATTGTTAAAATATTGACTTCCTCATTATTCAACTGATTTAATGCTGCATATAAAGTGGATGATTTACCTGATCCTGTTGGACCTGTTATCAACACAATCCCATTCGGCTTCTTAAGCATTTTATTAAATAATTGGAGATTGTAGGGATGAAATCCAAGCTTTGTAATGTCATTTAAAGCACTCCCTAAGTCAAGTATCCGCATTACAATTTTTTCCCCATATACAGTCGGGATGGAGGAAATGCGCAAATCTACTGGGTGCAATTCCAGATTAAACTTAATTCTGCCGTCCTGTGGTAGACGATATTCGGTAATATCCAGATTAGCCAATATTTTTATCCGGGCAATCAAAACACTTTGCATATGCTTTGGCAAAATTCTTTCTGTGCGAAGAACTCCATCAATCCGATAACGAATCGTTACCTTTGTTTCATGGGGATCAATATGAATATCACTTGCTTTTGCATGAATAGCATTTGTTATTAGCTGATTGACTAGCCTAATAATGGGAGAATCTTGAACAACATCTAAATCAACTTCTTCCTCTTGTTCCACAGGGAAAAGCAATTCTTTAAACTCATCATCCACATCATAGTATTTATTAATGGCCCGAATAATATCATCTCTTGTTGCTATTGCCGGCTCAATTTGAAATCCAGTCGTTAGGCGAAGGTCGTCAATGGCAAAATAATCCATAGGATCCGCCATCGCAACAAAAAGTTTATCTCCCTCAATTTTTAAAGGAATAAGAATATTTCTTTTGGCTGTTTCCTTTGGTACGAGTGAAAAAAGATTTTGCTCAAAAGGATACCGATATAAACTAATATGAGGAATTCCTAGCTGAAATTCCAGCACTTCTATAAGCTGCTGTTCCGTGATTAATCCCTCTTTAAGTAACGCATCTCCAAGCTTTTGATTAGAACTTTTTCTAGCCAATGTCTCGTCTAATTGCTCTTGTGTTATCAGATTAGCCTCTATTAATAAATCCCCTAGTCGTTTACGAGTATTCTTCATTATCATCTTCCTTTACCTATTTGGTATTATGTATGAAAAACGATATTTTCCTTAATGGATGTTACTTGGCTATTTTTCAATAATTTGGTCATCATCTATCGAATCGTTTAGATCATCATCTTCCTTTTCCTGATCGATTTCTTGATTTGGATTATTCTCTTCGTCCATTGTGGATTCTTCTATTGCAGGATCATTTAAATCTTCCTCTATTGGTGCCTCTTCGCCATCTTCCATACTATCTGTTTGCTCTATGTCCTTGTTATTTGGCAATCCTCGAACTTCTACCCTATAAATAGGTGGATAATAGTCCGTAGCGATTGATTCTCTTTTTACCTGATCTCCGTTTTTATCCAGTACTTCTTTGATGACACCAACAGAGATACCATTTTTCCCTTCCTGTTTAACCTTTACCTGATCGCCCTCAAGCAAAGAATCAAATTGGACAATTGTTTTTGGTTCATATTCTTCCTTCTCCTCTATAACAATCTCATAACGGTTCGGAAATTCTTGCCCCTTTAATTGAAGGATTAATTGATTCTCCTCTACCTTAAGAGCGATAAGATAAGCATGTTCATTTGGATTAGTAAAGCGTAAATCTAGTTGACTACGAAAGCTTGCTTTCGCTTCATAACCAACATCTACATAATCAGGAAGCTCCTTGCTTATTGTACGCTCTCTTATGTCAAAATTGGTTTGAAGAACTAATTGATAAATACCTGTTGCTAGTATACTTACCGTTTCATCCTTTGCGCCTTTCTGATTTACATCCTCTAATAATCCTAATAAAGAAAAAGTTGTTTTTGGTAATATAGTGATTTCTTTAATAGTTGGAATAACGGATTCCAATTCTTCTATTTGATCAGGCACTGTCATTTCGACGGTATTTAACAAATCTTTGCCGGAAACATAGGAGGCAAAGTATTCTTCTACAGCTATTTTCTTATCTACTTGAAGAATGGATGCAGCTTCTAATAATGCTGATTTGAAAAGATCAATATCGATATCTTCCATAGAAAACGAATTATACTGTTCCAATTCCGTTTGTAAAACTTCTTCCCTTACATTTACAACAAAATCATTTGCACTGTTTTCCGTTATATTCTTTAGTGTTTCTTCTACATCAAAGACAAATATATCATTACTTATCTGAACCGTTTTTTCTTTATATTGAAACTCATATATAGCATTGGCTTTCCAACCAATAAGATGATTTTCAAGCATATTTTTTGCCTCTAATTCTGTTAATCCTCCAATGCTTATCCCAGCTACACTTGTATTTATGGGGTAAAGCTCTTCTTTATCTGCCTTCTGAAAGGCGTAAACACCTAAACTGGTGCCTCCAAAAAGGAAAAATGTTGCTATAAAAAGCCTAATAAATAAAGTGAAAGTTTTTTTATCCATTCTGTATTCTACCTTTCTAAAAAAACGGCTTTAGAGACTCCTTTTGTTTGCACTTAAATTTTTCAGATCAAATACTTAATCCTTATCTTTTGGTAAATTACTGTTGTCTAAAATTCTAATTTTTTCTAACCTCTCTAAATATCGTCTGTTTGGCTTTTCTTCTATTTCCTCTAGTTGTTCTTCCTCTTTATCATTATCTTTATTAGCATTTAATTCTTTTAAAAAAGCTTCAATCGAGTTTTCCCTGACCATTACATTATCATTTTTCCAATAATCCTCTTTTGGATGAGCCTCGGTAGTATTTAATGTAGCATAGACCCAATCCTTTTCCTCTTCTTGCTTATTTACATTCTCTGTTTCCTCTGAAGAAACCATTACACTAAAGTTGTTGTCCACTTTAATGGGCGGAAATTCTTCTTCCTTAATAGGTTTTCGTTCGGATTGTTCTACTTCTTCCACTATTGTGTTAGATGTTATTTTCCCCTCTTTTTTTAATGCAGGCTTCCCTTTATCCATAATTAACAGCTCTTCTTCTAATTCTATATTCTGCTTATTCATGTCTTTTGCCGTATACGTTGTAATGTATTCACTATGTATTTCTTCTTTAAAGAAAAAACGAGCGCTTTTTTGCATTAATAAAGGTAGCATCAAAACTAAAAGCAACAGACTACCTAAACTAATCATATAATTCTCATATAAATATTGAACAGCCAAGCCGATATTTGATAGCACAAAAGCAACCACAACCACTACAAATCTTCCCTTGATTGTCATACTAGAAGGAAAAACAACAAAAATTATTGTAATAATTAGTAAACAAACGATAGAGATTAATAATACTTGCATTTTAATCACCACTATTCTAAATAGTAAGAACAAACTAGAGTTTATTTATTTTCCAATGCATTTAGTCCTACAACTTTTCGTTTTTTCTTATCCTATGTATTGTATAATAGAATCAATTATTTTAAAAGAATAGGTCAATAGTTTCACATAATATTTTTCTTATTCTTTCTCTTTTAAATTTTCCATTTAGGAGTGGAGGCAAAAGCATGCCGTTTAAGCGTTTCATACAAAATGATAAAGGCATTTCATTAATAGAAATTTTAGTTTCGATTGTTTTGTTAAGTATTCTCATTACGTCCTTTCTCACTTTTTTCCCTCAAGTATCTTCCTTTAATAAGAAGACAGATGAGAGGTTAACAAGTGTTACACTAGCAAAGAGTTGGTTAGTCCAAGCACAAAATAGTGAAAGTACTTTATATAAACAATTGATTAATCTAACAGATAATCCATCAGCTTCAATAAATGCAAACAATTTGCCATTATTAACAAATATAAACAGAAATTCAGATGCTATAGAATTAATCTTTAAAGAAAATAACTATTTTATTCATCTTTATCTATATTATCGGGAGGAAACATTAAAGGGAGCAAATACGCTTTATAAAATACGCATTGACGTTTTTGATGAACAAGATAAATTAAACAGCAATATATACGGATATATTACGAAAAAATAAAAGGGAGAAAAAAGATGACGATTCAAAACGAAAGAGGATTTACTTTAATTGAATTGCTAGTTTCTATTGCACTCGGTTCGATTGTGCTAGTCCTTATCTATCAGTTCTTTTTTCAAGGAATTCACTTCTCGAAAGTAGTCAATGATAAAACCTTATTACAACAAGAAGCGAACTATATGGTTTCAAGTATGACAAAAATACATCAAACCTCTGATTCGTATTCTATTACATTTGATCAAAATCCAAATGCATCGTATATTACGGTGGATGGGAAGCAAAAGATTACCTTTCAGAATAAAAAATTCCGATATGAATTGATGAATAAAAATGGAACAAATAATACCTATATTCCTAATGCATTTACTGTTAATCCTCTCAAAGAGGATGTCATCCTAACCATTAAAATTACGAGCAAAGATAAGGAAAACCAAACCTATCAAACAACCGCAACCTTATCACGATTAAAATAGAAAGGAGGGAATTTGTCATTGCGTTATTTTAACGAAAAAGGAAATACACTTATATTGATTCTTGTCCTTATATCCGTCTTTAGTATTCTTTATATCTCCATTGTTGGTGTATCGATTACTAATTCTAAACAGATTACGATAACAGAAGATAATGCACAAGCTGTTTCCATTGCCGAGATGGGAATCACCTATTATAAAACAGCCTTATACAATAAAAGTAGCGAAGTAAAAGCAAATAGTGCTTTTAAGGATAGTATCAATCAATCGATTTCAAAACAAATAAGTGACACATTCGGAAAAATTACAGCTAATAATAAGGAAACTACAGAAGCAGAAATCAATAAAGTAGATTATTTTAATAAATTAACTGCAATTGCTTCCAATCAATATATGGAGAAAATAAAAACGGAACTAGAAACAATAAATCGTAACTTTTTTCAAAACGTAGCTGTTTCTGTTGATAGTTCGGCGGGGAGCTCTTTTATTATTTCAAATATAAAGCAAACTAGTAATCAGGATGGGATTACCTATACATTTGATAGTAAAGGAATCGATGGGGATAAAGAAATCACATTATCATCGGTCTTTACCATTCCGATAAAACTTGATCCTATTGTATTGGAAACAGAAGCTAGTACAGAAACAGGAGATGGTACTAGTGAGGGCAACACTGACACTTCAGATGACCAAGCCACTGTAAAGACAGGTTTGACTGGGAACGATGTTCAAGATCCTGGAGTATTGACAGCTTGCGGGAGTGAGGGTGAATTTCCAAATCAATTTTCAAGCAAGTGTCAATATAACAAAAACACAACGATAACCAACAATACAAGCATTACTAATAGTGCAATTTTAAAAACGAATGGTACTTTAACAATGTCCAATATTAATCAGTTTACTGATTCAACAATATATACAACTAATGATTTCTATTCCACTGGTAATATAAATGGGATTTCTTCAATTAAAATTCATGTAGGTGGAGAGGCGAAATTTAACAATTTAAACAGTTCCTTAAATAATTCAATTATTGAAGTAGCAAAGGATGGAACTTTCGAAAACATCAGTACAATTGACTCCTCTATTTATGTTGGTGGGAAAGCTACCTTTAGAAATGGAAATAGCTTCACAAAGACCAAATTAGAAGTAAAAGGTAATTTTGAAAGCAAAAATTGGAATAATACATCTGATAGCATTATTTCAATTGGCGGCACAGCAGAGATCGATAATATAAATAGTTCCTTTAGTAATACAGTTCTTTCAATAAAAGGAACAGCAACTATCAATCATATTAATAACCCTGGAGATAATAGTATAATTAGTATTTTAGGGAATGCAACCATTTCTACTATAAATAACCCCTCAAAAACAGCTATTTATATTGGCGGTGATGGGACAATTAACAATATAAATATGGGCAATGATTCAAAAATATGCGTAAGAGGCACTATAAGTAACCCTGGAAACTTTAATCTAAATGGAAATGGCAAAGTATATGCTTCGGCAATATCTTCTGATACAAATAACAACAATAGAAGTAAAATTGACACGAATCCTACTAATTTTGCAACGAATTGTAATAGTGGATTTAGCGATGGGGATGAAAATGATGGAGGAAGTACTGCACCAGAAACTGTTTATATACCAGCGATTGCCAATGATTTACGAGTAGAGGATAGTGAAATTAATGTCGATTATAATTATTAATTTCAGAGAATCTTCCCTATTTTAATAAATATGTATGTAAAGAAAAAAGGAAGATTATTTAAAATTCTTCCTTTTTCTTTTTTTATTCCAGTCATTTCACATAACTGCCAACACGGTTACGCCCTGCTCTTTTTGCTCCCACGTATAATGCTCTATCTGCATGTCGAATCAATGCCAACGACTCATCGGCATCTTCAGGAGCATAAGCTAAACCTAAAGAAGCTGTAATATTTACTTTTTTTATTTTTTTTGAATCGTCTATATTTTGTTTTATAACAAAGGGTCTAGATGCAATCATCTTGCGGATAAACTCAGCTAGATCAAGCGCTTCTTTTTTTGCAATATTGGTCAGAAGAATCACAAACTCTTCTCCTCCGTATCTAGCAACAATTCCGTGGTCACCAATAAGCTTTTGAATTCTTTTAGCAAAAGCTTTTAAAATTTCATTTCCTGCCTGATGACCATATTGATCATTTATCGATTTAAAATGATCAATATCTAGCATAATCAGCGCAAGATTGTCCAATTTCTCCTCATTAAGCTCCTTGAACTGGTCACTTAATAGCTTTTCGAAATAGCGGTAATTATACAGCTTGGTTAAAGCACATTTCTCACTATTTTCCTTTGTTTGCTCAAAGTACTTTGCATTTTCTAGCGCAATGGCAAATTGGGTACATAAAAGATCCAATACCATTAATTTTATATTGGCAAATGCCTTCTTTTTTTTACTTCCCAATAATAATACACCAATCACATTTTTATTTTTAATGAGCGGCATGCATAATACACTTTGAATTCCTTCAGGCATATAGCCCTTATTTACATTCTGCCAATCTTGCTTAGAATGAAATACACTTGATTTTTGGGAGGCTAACACTCGACCACATATGCCTTCGTTTTCATGCATCACTTCAGAAAAAATTGGTAGCTTTTCCTGTTGCTCCACACGCGAAATCATTTCTAATTGATTATTAGCATTTACTTGATGGATAAACACAAAATCAACTTTAAATAACTCATATAGCTTTTCAATAAAAAACTCAACGGTTTCATTCACATACAAGTTTTGAGAAAGTTGATGTCCAATTTCTGCTGTTTTTCTTAAATAGTCATTGGCAGTTTGACTTGAATGATACAGCTTTAAAATGAGCGATAGGCTTATAAAAGGCACACCTATTAGAAGTAATGCAGCAAGCCCAACATATTGATACATAATATATAACGCAATACCTACTGGATAGGTAATAATCGTTGTAAATATTTCCCATATTAAATCCTTTTTAATGAAACGCTCTTTTCTTTTATAGATAAAACGGTCTATCAAAAAGATTCCCAACGTATTAAGCAACAAATAGGAAACAAGATACAGACTTATCAAGACAAATAAATGGAAATTGAAAGCTAAATCGAATCCATGTTTTCCTCCAAAACTATAGTAGATAATTCCACTAAAAAAAGAGACAAGAAAAAACATGATTGAATTCATAGGCAAACGAAAAAGTGTCTTTTTATCCAACTTCGCTTGATATAATACTGCTATTAACGCAATTTGAACGAGGATAATTTCAAAAAATAATCCGAATATTAGAAAAACAGATAATGTCGCCCACTGTAAGAAAAATACCGGCGTACCATTTATGATCATTGGCATACTCGCCACAACTGTCATAAATATTAGAAATGCAAGAATCTCCCATTCATTCCCCCGAATTTGCGGAGGATAGATATTATGAGAGAACCATAGACCAAAAGGGAGAAGGAATATCCAAACTGCCCATATTATTTTTTTATAGCTTGGTTTTACCATTCTCTTCCCCCTTCTTTTGAACCAATATATTCGTATTGCAAGTATAATAGGTATTCATTTTGTTATAATATATCGTTAAATAGAGAATATTTTACCATATTCTTAAAATTCCCACATTTCAAACCTGATAAATATATACTACCCTTTTCTTTCCTAATAATCTAGATATTTTTTTTGATATAGTTATTTCTTGAAATTTTTCCAAAATGTCTTAACTTCTGAAATAAAATACAAGGACCCAGTTATAAGGAGCATCTCATCCTTTTCAATGTTTTCCATATGTTCAAGAATTGCTTTTTTCCAGTCAGTGTTTTGGTACTTGAATGGATGGTTACTTTCTTTATATAATGTGCGGCAATCGGCAGCTCTTGGATAGTCAAATGTTACAAAGGTAATCGTTGAAGCAACTTGATCAAGTTTAGTGATCATTTTATCTGTTTTTTTATCAGAGAGTGCTGCAAAAATAATTTTTTTCTTCTTCCCTTTATAGCGATTTACTAATACATCCACTAATGCCTCTATTCCTTCTTCATTATGTGCACCATCTAATACTACTAGGGGTTCTTCTGAAATAATCTCAAATCTTCCTGGCCATCGAGACAGTAATAAGCCCTTTCTAATACTTTCATCATTAATAGAAACAAATTGGTCACGTAAATGCTCGGCAACTATTACTGCTAATGATGCATTTTCTATTTGATGCTTTCCAAACATTGTTATTTGCAAATCCTCCCATTTAAAAAATGGAGACATTAAGTTAAAAGATTCCGTTGTAGACTTCGAATGATAGCCAGCTATCGTAAAATCTTTATCCAATAAGTAAATTGGTGCTTCCATCTTATTAGCCTGTTTTACAATGACAGCTTGCGCCTCTTTTTGTTTAACAGCCGCAATAATAGGGGTGTCCTTTTTTATAATTCCAGCTTTCTCAAATGCAATTTGTTCATAAGTGTCCCCTAATATTGCTGTATGGTCTAAGCCGATACTTGTAATGATAGAAAGTAGCGGGGAGATGATATTGGTTGAATCGAATCGACCTCCTAATCCCACCTCATATATAACGATATCCATTTTATGCATATAAGCAAAATAGTAGAAAGACATTGCAGTAATGATTTCAAATTCGGTTGGACCGCCAATTTCCATTTTGTCCATTTCTTCCACAATCGGATGCAATTTATTTGCTAATGTGAGAATTTCTTCGTCGCTAATTGGTTTTCCATTCACACTGATTCTCTCATTGAATTGTTCTATGTAAGGAGATGTAAAGGTTCCAACTGATAATCCTGCTTGTTGAAGAATATTTCTTAAATAAGTAACGGTAGACCCTTTTCCATTTGTTCCACCTATATGAACTGTTTTTATCTGTTTTTCTGGATGATTTAGCTTTTCCATCATCATTTCCATTCTAGTTAACCCAGGCTTTATTCCAAAACGCAAACGAGAATGAATCCAATTTAATGCTTCTTCATAACTATGAAACATTGCTACACCCTCTTTTATGAATAATGATTGTTATGATCATCTATACTTACCTTTATCCAGTATCATCTTAAAAAGTAACTGCTTCATCCATAGAAGAAGGGTGCCTCAAAGGTTTGGATAGTGGAGACACCCTTCGTTCTACTATGAAATTAACCTTTTAATTCATTTATACGTGCTTCTACTGCTGCACGCTTTTCTAAATAGTCTTTCTCTTTTGCTTTTTCTTCGTTAATCACCTTTTCTGGCGCTTTTTTCACGAAGCCTTCATTGCTTAATTTCTTTTGAACACGTTCTACTTCTTTATTCCATTTCTCTAGCTCTTTATTTAATCGAGCGATTTCTTCTTCCATATTAATTAAACCTTCTAAAGGAAGAATGATTTCAACACCTGTTACTACAGCTGTCATCGCTTTATCCGGAACAGCAATATCTGTATCGATACTTAATGTTTCTGGATTACAGAAACGCTCAATAAAAGATTTATTTTCAAGGAGCGTAGCTTTTACCTCTTCATCTTTAGCTTTTAATAAAATACTGATTTTCTTGCTCATTGGTGTATTAACTTCCGCACGGCTATTACGAACAGAACGGATAATCTCCACAAGCAATTTCATATCATTAGCAGCCTTCTCATCTGTAAACGCAGGATTTACCTTTGGCCATTTCGCAATGGTAATCGATTCGCCAGCATGCGGAAGGTTTTGCCAGATTTCTTCTGTGATGAATGGCATAAATGGATGTAATAAGCGCATTGTATTATCAAGAACATACGCTAAAATCGAGCGAGTTGTCAATTTAGCCGCTTCATCTTCACCATATAATGGAAGCTTCGCCATCTCAATATACCAGTCACAGAAATCATCCCAGATAAAGTTATAAAGAACTCTTCCTACTTCTCCAAACTCATAGCGATCAGATAGACGTGTTACTGTTTCAATTGTTTCATTTAATCTCGTTAAGATCCACTTATCTGCCACTGATTTTTCGCCTGATAAATCAATTTCATCATAAGCTAAACCATCCATATTCATTAATGCAAAGCGGGAAGCATTCCAAATTTTATTTGCAAAGTTCCAAGTTGATTCAACCTTTTCAATGCTGAAGCGCAAATCTTGACCTGGTGAGCTTCCTGTTGATAAGAAATAGCGTAAGGAGTCTGCACCGTACTTAGCAATAACATCCATTGGATCTACACCATTTCCTAAAGATTTACTCATCTTGCGTCCTTGCTCATCACGAACAAGTCCATGGATCAGTACATCTTTAAATGGTCTCTCTCCAGTAAATTCTATCCCTTGGAAAATCATACGAGATACCCAGAAGAAAATAATGTCATATCCAGTTACTAATGCAGCAGTAGGATAATAACGCTTATAGTCCTCTGCCTCTGTATTTGGCCAATTTAATGTAGAGAATGGCCATAACGCTGAACTGAACCATGTATCTAATACATCTGTATCCTGCGTCCAATTTTCAATATCTGCCGGCGCTTCATGGTTTACATAGATTTCTCCTGTTTCTTTATGATACCAAGCAGGAATACGATGCCCCCACCAAAGCTGACGAGAAATACACCAATCGCGAATATTTTCCATCCAGCGCATATAAGTGTTTTCAAAACGATTTGGCACAAAGTTTACTTTTTCTTCTTCTTTACCTTGTAATGCAATTGCTTCATCAGCCAATGGCTGCATTTTAACAAACCATTGAGTAGATAGATATGGCTCTACTACAGCACCGCTTCGCTCTGAGTGTCCAACTGAATGCATATGCTCTTCAATTTTGAATAGTACGCCCATTTCCTGTAAATCTTTTACGATTTGTTTACGACATTCGAAACGATCCATTCCCTCATATTTTCCTGCACGCTCATTCATTGTGCCGTCTTCATGCATTACAAGAATTCTTTCTAGATTATGACGATTACCAACTTCGAAATCATTTGGGTCATGGGCAGGAGTCATTTTAACAGCACCTGAACCGAAATCCATTTCCACATAATCATCTGCAACAATCGGAATCTCTCTACCTACTATTGGCAAAATTACTTTCTTGCCAATTAGATGTTGGTATCTTTCATCTTTCGGATGGACAGCAACACCTGAATCGCCTAGCATCGTTTCTGGGCGAGTTGTTGCTACTTCAATATAACCAGTTCCATCTGCTAAAGGATATTTCATATGATAGAATGCACCTTGTACATCCTTGTAAATTACTTCAATATCAGAAAGAGCTGTTTTGGTAGCTGGGTCCCAGTTAATAATATATTCGCCGCGGTAGATAAGCCCTTTCTTGTATAAAGAAACAAACACCTCGCGAACTGCTTTTGAAAGACCTTCATCAAGCGTAAATCTTTCTCTAGAATAATCTAAGCCTAATCCTAATTTAGACCATTGTGCACGAATATGGCTTGCATATTCCTCTTTCCATTTCCATGTTTCTTCTACAAATTTTTCACGGCCAAGATCATATCTGCTAATCTTTTGGGCACGAAGCTTTTCTTCTACCTTTGCTTGTGTTGCAATACCTGCATGGTCCATACCAGGTAACCATAATACATCATAGCCTTGCATTCTTTTCATTCTTGTTAAAATATCTTGTAATGTTGTATCCCATGCATGCCCTAAATGCAATTTACCTGTTACATTTGGAGGCGGAATTACGATTGTATAAGGATTTTTCCCTTCATCTGGCTTCGCCTCAAAAAACTTGCCTTCTAACCACCAATCATAGCGACCCTTTTCAATACTTGCTGGATCATACTTTGTCGGCATGGAGATTTCTTTCATTTCCATCCTAATTTCCTCCTAATCTTGTTCCTTTGTCCTTTTTAAAGCAAATAAAAAAACTCCACTCGTCTGAAAAGGACGAATGGAGTTTGTTCGCGGTACCACCTTTTTTCCAACACAAAAAGTGCTGGCTCTTTCAAAGATGATATCGGATACTGTCCGTCTTTTACTAATAAGCACACCGTTCGCAAAAGAAGCTCGAGGGCTACCTTCCAATGGGTTGAATAGAAATCTCGCAGCAGATGATTTCCTCTCTTTGAAACAACGTACATTGTACTACTCCCCGTCATTGCCTTAATAATTTATTTATATATGCTATACTACCGAAAAAAACTAATTCTCGTCAATAAGGATTGCCGATTTTTTTTCATTTTATTCCTATCTATTTTTTGTTTATCTTTAATATATGTGCCTGGGAAAAGATCGTTACAAATTTAGGAACAAGCAGAGACCCAAGATTTTAATCCTGAGTCTCTGCTTGTTCCGCTTGTTCTGCCGCTTCTTGCTGTGCTTTCTTTTGTCTTTCTATTTCATCTACTCGCATCACAACATATTCTGTATTTTTTAAAAGCCAATATTGTTTAAGTAGTTTTTGTGCATATTTGCGTTCATTGATCGCTTTCTTATCTGCTTTCATATATTTCTCACAAATACGAAGAACTGGTCCTGGATGAGCCAAATAACTTAAAAACAACAGCATTTCATCATATTTTAAAGGATTATGATTGAAATACGTATAAAGCCACTCAATACAGTCCTCATTTTGCTTAGGTGCTGTCCTCAAGGAACGGGACAGAAACGGAAGCAGGTCATGGCTTGCCGATCCATATCTAGCATTTTCAAAATTAGTAAAGTAGCCATACCCTCTATCATCATAAAGAAAATGTTCTGGTGATATTTTCCCGTGGATAATGGCGACTCTTGCCTTTTCATCCTCTTTCGTTTCCTCATACCATTCCTTCAATTTAGTCTCTGAATAAATCAAAGCCTGCCGAATGTCATGATAATACATACAAAACATTAACTCAAACGGTGACATATATTCTTTATTTTCACATTGCTCAATAAAACCAGCTAGAAACTCTTGTTCTTTCTCCATTTCTAATTGTGTATTCTCAAAATGCTCTTGTCGATCTTCCTTTTCAATTTTTACTTCTTTAGAACTTAAAATATGGAGCCTTGCTAGCTCTCGAAACATTTGTTGATGTTTCTTGAAATATGTTTCTCTTTCTTCATTTGGCAGCCAAGGCATTAAATAATACAATTGATTGTCATAAAGAATCGCATATCTTCCATCCACCGCTGGATATATTGGCACAATTCGATTATACCCTTTTTGATACAGCATTCTTATATGACGTGTAAAATCAGCCCCATTATGAGGATCAATTCGTTTTAACGCAAAAGTACCTTTATTGCTATATATTTTGGCAACTTTGCCAAACTCTTCAACAAAATTCGGTACTACTGCGTATGATTTTAAGATAGGTGAATATTTGTTTAATATATTTTTTTCATTCATATCCGCCCACACTTTCTTATCAAGTGAAAACTCCCATCCTTTTCTTATTTTCTATAGATGGTTAGCTATATAATTCGGGCATTTACCAAAGTGTCAAGATCGAATACTACCAAGCTCTTAAAATAATCTATTTACTCTTTAACCCTTTAATCGATTTTCCCCCTCAAAAAACGATTGAACAAAGCAAAAAGAAAACAGTCAAGCAGGAAAAACCTCCTGCCTGCTCCAGTTTATTGTTCTTATTTCTCTACGAAATTTCCTGGTATATATAAAACTTGCCCTTCATAAACATCTTGATTTGCTTCCATTCTATTTTCTTTCAATAATGTATGGATATTGACATTATAACGATTACTTAACTTTTCTAATGTATCGCCTTGCTGAACAATACAAACTTTCACTTTTGTATGCTTCTCTTCTTCTTTTCTAGCAAAAAATTCTGTAAAGGTTAGAGATTTTGTTTTACTAAATAGCCCTTTTTTCTTTTTTGGTTCTTCATTAGGAGAAGATGATGATTCTTCTAATTTCTCTTCTTCCAGTAAAAGTTCTTCCTGCTTCGATTCAGATGAAGATTCTTGTTGTGGCTTTTTAAATACATCTTCTGCAGAATAGACATTTTCCTCACCTCTGAATAAAGAAACCTTCATCTCAGGTTCTGAAGAGGTAATCTCTTCTTCTCTAGTTTCCTCAGAAAAATAAGGTACTTTAGCATTTTCATTCGTACCCCAATCATCCTCTTCTTCTGGTGACTTTCTAACCTCAAGTTCGAATGGGGAATACAAATCATCGTCTTCTGCCTTCTCTTCACGCTGTTCTTCTAAAAGTGGACTGACATTTTGAAATGGACTAACAGCTATTTCAATAGGTTCTTCTATTGATTCATTTCCATTTTCATCCTCATCCACTGAACCTCGCCAAGCTAATTCTAGTTCTTCTTCTACATTCTCTTCTTCAACACTCTCTTCTTCATCACTCTCTTCTTCTTCAGAAGCAAGACCTGAAATAGTTAAATCTGCTGTCAAATTCAAACAGCTTCTTTCCGGGAAGACATAATCAAAAGTATCAATCTCAATTTCAACATCTTCAAGACTAGTGACTCTCGAAAGGGGCATGGTAATATCCACCGGAAAATGGTGTAAAAATTCACACACTCCTTCCTCTCTTTCCATTATTGAATGAATTAATTTAGGAGCCTTAAAAGCCTCCTCTTCTTCTTGTTCCCCTTCATTAAAGCGCTTGTATTCACCACTTAACTCTAAAGAGCCTTGAATGATAATATACTGATCGTTCTCTTGGATTGTTATATTGGGATCAAGTGAAATGGAAAGCAGATCCTCTACTTCCTGTCCTTTTTGAAACCAGACGGACTCTTCCAACGAAAACCGCAAAATAGACGAATTTTCTTGAGACAAAGCGACTCCTCCTCTCATTCCTTTCACGTATATATCACTATTGTCTTTAAAAACTTATGATTGTCTGTAACACTTTATGAATATTTCTTTCATTTGTTTGTCTTAACAATAGAGGAAAATAGACTATTTCCACTTGATTAATCTTATTTTTCAGAATTCATACACCAAATTGTTAAAACTAATTGCTTTTTCTAGCCCTTTTTTTAGTAAAGGTTTTATATAATAAAAGCAGATTTTACAAGTTATCAAAATTATTTAAATTGGAAATGTAGACCAATTTAGATTTTTTATCTAAAAAGGAGGATCTATTATGACTTTTCCCGTGCTAATGTATCACGAAATAAGAAAAGAAGAAGATTTTCATGCAACCGAACAGCATCCAATCGATGTAAAGCAAAATTATAAAGATTTCTTGCCTTCTCCACTTTTCATAACACTTGAAAAATTTGAACAGCAAATGGAGTATTTATTTATCAATGGTTTTCACCCTTTAACTCTAAATGAAGTAAAAGCATATTACGAAGGAGGTCCTTTACCGGAGAAATCTGTATTACTTACTTTTGATGATTGCTTTCAATCCATAAAGGAATATGCGTATCCAATTCTAAAAAAATACCAATTTCATGCAACAGCTTTTGTTGTAACAGGGTGGCTGCATGATAGTAAAAGACAATTTGAAAAAGAAAAATCTGTCTGCTTATCCATAAACGATTTAAAGGAAATGGCTGATGTTTTTGAATATGCCAACCACACTCATTGTATGCATGTCCGAACAAGTGAAACAGAAAGTTTATTAATGACATCTAGTAAAGAAGACTTTGCTAAAGACTTAGATGAATGTAATAACCATTCACTAATCGAGCATAAAAATGTATTCGCCTATCCATTTGGACTATTTAACGAATCCAATGTTTTAACTTTAAGAGAAAAAGCGTTTAAACTCGCCTTCACTTGTGAAAATGGTCACAATGATAGAAAAAATGATCCACTTTTATTAAAAAGAAATGCTATTCCCTATTTAATGGAATTAGAGACATTCAAAAAAATCATTACAAATTAGGAGAAAAAAGATGAAAAAAATAATGACGCTATCCTTATTAATCGTATTTGTTTTACTTTCTGCTGCTTGTGGAAAGACTGCTACAACCGAAACAGATAAAAACGAAAACAGCAACACAGAAAAAACATCTGGAGAAGAGCTAACCATCGGAATATTGCCGGCAGAATCGGCGATACCTATTATTTTAGCAGAGGAAAATGGATACTTTGACGAAGAAGGAATAGACGTATCCATAAAATCCTTTTCTTCGCCAACAGATCGAAATGTTGCAATTCAAGCGAATGAACTAGATGGTACAATCGCTGATGTGATGACAGCGGCAGCATTTATGGAAAATGGAATTAATATGAAGATTACTTCCGATATAAGTGAAGATTTTAAAATCCTCTCCTCTCCTAATTCAGGAATTACAGAGATGAAAGATTTAAATGGGAAAAATGTTTCGTTAGTGCCGAACTTTATCTTGGAATATATTATGGATGATTTCGCAGCTAAAGAAGACTTCACCTATAATATCGTGGAAATCCCTTCTTTTTCTGGTCGTGCAGAAGCGCTGATGGCAGACAAAGTAGATGGAGTTGTATTTACAGAACCACAGGCTAGTATGCTAGTTAGCCAGGGAGCTCACCTTTTAGGTAGCTCAACAGATGCAGGAATTAAAGGAGGGACGATTCTTTTTTCAGATGAAATGATTTCAACCAAATCAGCGGACATCAAAGCTTTTTATAAAGCGTATAATCAAGCAATTGACTATATGAATAATACGAAGGCGGAAGAATATGGAGATATATTAACTAAATATCAATTCCCAGATGCAATGAGCAACTATTTATCAACAAAAGATAGCTTTCCTTATGCAAGTATAGTTTCAAAAGATACCTTTGATTCGATTGTTCAGTGGACGAAAGATAAAGGGCAAATTACGAAAAACTATTCTTATGAAGATTTAACAGACTTCACATTGTTACCGAATTAAACCAAAAAGAGGCTGGGACAAAACTAAATAACTAATCTTTAAAGACG
>NZ_JVDT01000017.1 GCF_001076885.1 Bacillus sp. 522_BSPC | reverse complement strand
AATATGACTAATAGTAAAGTAAATACTAATTCGATATTAAAAAAATGGTAGTGGAAAAAGTAAATGTAGTTGCCAGCTCCTTGATGAAATTAGATTGCAATAAAGTCTTGGAGCTCCTTTGTTAAATTATTAATCCTCCTCATCAGCTCCATTAGAGTACATTTCCTTTTCCGCTTGGAGCCATTTCATCATATCTTGTTTATCCGGATAAGAATCCTCTAAGTATTGGTGGCTTTCTAAAAATTTATCTCCTTTTTTCGTTAGTCTAGCTGGCTTTAGTGAGAAAAAGGTATCGATTCTAAGTACTCTTTCAATATATCCTTCCTTTTCTAAAAAAAAGATAAAATTTTCAAATTCCCGCTGTTTTAAACAATAGTCTTTTGGTTTTGGTAAGTCGATACCCTTGTGAAGCTCTCTTAGAATACTGTAGGTAATCTTCATTATCAAATCTCTTCCTTTTCTGTAATTAATTTTTCTCGAGCAACCATATAGATAAAAACACAAATAATAATTATAATCCTAATCAGTAAATGAAAGCAGATTTCTATATCTTAAATAATAAATTCGATAATTATTATTTTCAAATTATTCTTTATTTTATCAAATAAT
>NZ_JVDT01000016.1 GCF_001076885.1 Bacillus sp. 522_BSPC | reverse complement strand
AAAAGGGAGCTAAAAAAACTCCCACAAAAACTTGACTCAATCATTAATTAGAATATGATTGACAGTATCATGTAAACATGTTAGTATTTTAATGTTGTTTGTAGCACCCGTGCTCTACAACCGCGCATAGCAGGTAATGAAGCTTTTGCTTTAGCAAAACGCCTGTCATTGGCGAGTCTTAGTCTATTAAGGAGGTGCAGTTTAATGTACGCAATTATTGAAACAGGCGGAAAACAAATCAAAGTTGAAGAAGGTCAAGCTATCTACATCGAGAAATTAAACGGTGAAGCTGGTGACACGGTTACTTTTGATAAAGTTCTTTTCGTTGGCGGAGAAAATGTAAAAGTAGGAAGCCCAGTTGTTGAAGGAGCTACTGTTACAGCTAAAGTTGAAAAACAAGGCCGTCAAAAGAAAATCATCGTTTTCAAATACAAAGCGAAGAAAAATTATCATAAAAAGCAAGGTCATCGTCAACCTTACACTAAAGTTGTTATCGAAAAGATTAACGCTTAAGGTTGAATTTGTATGATTGAAGTAACGATTGACAAATCAAACGATGGTCTCATTCATTCGTTTACCATTAGCGGTCATGCCCTTTTTGCAAATAGTGGGAATGATATAGTATGTGCAGGAGTATCGGCTGTTTCATTTGGAAGCATTAATGCCGTTATTTCCCTTACTGGTATTACACCTATTATTAAGCAAGGAAAAGATGGAGGTTTTATCTCTTGTACAATTCCAGAGAATATTCCGGAAGAAACAAGAGAAAAAATTCAACTTCTTTTAGAAGGAATGGTTGTTTCATTAGAAACAATTGAAAGAGACTATGGAAAATACGTAACTATCACTTATAATTAAATAGGAGGTGGAACGAAATGTTAAGATTAGATCTTCAGTTTTTTGCATCTAAAAAAGGGGTAGGTTCTACTAAAAACGGACGTGACTCCATTTCTAAACGTTTAGGAGCTAAACGTGCAGATGGTCAATTAGTAACTGGTGGAAGCATTCTTTACCGTCAACGCGGTACAAAAATCTATCCAGGAGTAAACGTTGGTCGTGGTGGCGATGATACACTATTCGCAAAAGTTGACGGAATCGTTAAGTTTGAGCGTCTTGGCCGTGATCGCAAACAAGTTAGCGTATACCCAGTAGCACAAGAAGCATAAGTTAATGATTAGATAGGCTGGCTCGTATAGGGTCAGCCTATCTGTTTGTTAAGGGATTGATTTCTTGAACTAAAATGAATGTTGATACAAGAGATAAGTTGTGAAGGATTTCAACACTTAGACAAAAAGCAGGAGGGGCTTTTTGTCTAAGTGTTGAAAAATAGAGAGAGGAATCAATTGCTTTTTCGTATGCTAACAAAGGATAAAGTTTGGCTCTTATGTATAGTTTGTTGTTACCACAGCTTTAATACACTTCGTTTTCAACATTTCTTTATCAAATTAATTCAAAATAGCTCTCTTTATAATTACTGTTTAGAGATTTTATATATCTAGGAGTTGTATGCTTCTTCCTATTCCCATCGATTAAAAACTTTAAAATCAGGCGAATGTTAATCGTCAAGGCTTAGCGAGTTATCGTTTTTGTTCATAGATGATTCATTTTTTGTTATACTTACTAAAAGCAGTCTTCTAAGACTTAATAACCTTTTTAGGAGTACAAGAATGAATAAAGACTGGAATACGATAGATTTTTTAAGACATGTTCGCCATGATTGGCTAAATAAAATTCAATTAATTAAAGGGAATTTGGATTTAAATAAACCAGAGCGAGTAAAAGAAATAATAAATGAGATTATTACAGAGACAAAACAAGAAGCTAAGTTATCTAATCTAAATATACCGCAATTTGCTACAAAGTTATTAATAGCAAACTGGGAAAATTATTATTTTAGGTTGGAATATGAAGTGTTGGCAGAAGAAAAATGTCAATTAACAGAAGACGAAACGCTTACTCCATGGATAACCTTGTTTTTTCAGACATTAAATCAGCATAGTAAACCTTTTGCAGACAATCACTTATTCATTTCCATTCATTCCATGGTGGAAGGGCTTCGGTTGTATGTTGATTTTAACGGCCAGCTATTAAATGCAGAGTCAATAATTCCATTTCTTCAACAACCGTTTTCCAAACAATTGGCGGTGGAAAATATAGAAATTAGTGATAAAGAGCTGGTATTTGAAGTCTGGATGATTAGAGAGAAAACAGGTAAATAATTAGAAGAACTCGTTGACTAAAATCAATTAGATTCGGTCAAATTACTTAAAAGAAAAATTGTGAGTTATAGAAAAATAGTAGCTGTAAATGCCTGTAAGTTCGAAAATAGGATATCCTAAAGCTTTACAAGTAAAATAAATCATAAGATATTCTCATGTTCTATACTAAACATGCAAGCTGCATATGTTTTTCTTAATAGGAGGAAATGAATTTATGTTTGTGGATCAGGTTAAGATTTATGTGAAGGGCGGAGACGGCGGAAATGGAATGGTAGCCTTTCGCCGAGAAAAATTTGTCCCTAAAGGTGGACCTGCTGGTGGAGATGGCGGTAAAGGAGCAAATGTAGTATTTGAAGTGGAAGAAGGTTTACGGACATTAATGGATTTCCGCTATCAACGTCATTTTAAGGCACCGCGTGGCGAGCATGGAATGTCTAAAAATCAGCATGGGCGTAATTCTAAGGATATGATTGTAAAGGTTCCACCTGGTACAATCGTATCAGATGCAAATACGAAAGAAGTGATCGCTGATTTAACAGAACATGGGCAACAAGCGATTATTGCACGAGGCGGTCGTGGGGGAAGAGGGAACTCCCGCTTTGCAAGCCCATCTAACCCAGCTCCTGAATTATCGGAAAATGGCGAGCCAGGTCAAGAAAGAGATATTATACTGGAGTTAAAAGTATTAGCAGATGTTGGTTTAGTCGGTTTTCCTAGTGTAGGTAAATCTACATTACTTTCCGTGGTATCTGCAGCCAAACCGAAAATTGCAGATTATCATTTTACAACGATTGCGCCTAATTTAGGAATGGTGGAAACAGAAGATAACAGAAGCTTTGTAATGGCAGATTTGCCAGGACTGATTGAAGGAGCACACTCTGGTGTTGGATTAGGCCATCAATTCCTTCGTCATATTGAACGGACAAGAGTTATTGTCCATGTCATTGATATGGCTGCTACAGAAGGCAGGGATCCATATGAAGACTATGTTACAATTAATAACGAGCTTCAAGAATACAATATGCGTTTATTAGAAAGACCGCAAATTATTGTTGCCAATAAAATGGATATGCCAGATGCAGAAGAAAACTTACAAGCGTTTAGAGAGAAACTGCAAGATGACTATCCGATATTCCCTATTTCAGCGATAACAAGATCTGGTTTACGTGAACTCCTTTTTGCTATTGCTGATAAATTAGAGAATACATCAGAATTCCCATTAGAAGAAGTGGAAGAAGAAGCAGGGATTCACCGTGTTGTGTACAAGCATGAAGTCGATGAGAGACAATTCTATATTACAAGAGATCCAGATGGAAGCTTTGTCCTATCTGGTGAAGGAATTGAAAAACTCTTTAAGATGACAGATTTCTCCCGTGATGAGTCTGTTCGTAGATTCTCTCGCCAAATGCGCGGAATGGGTATTGATGAAGCATTGCGTCAACGTGGTGCAAAAGATGGCGATACAGTAAAATTAATGGAGTATGAATTTGAATTTATCGATTAATAAATCGAAATAAGCCTAAGAACATTAAAAGTGGTAATAGAAGATCTTCCCTTTCGTCGAATGGATTAGACGGGAGGGGAGTTTTTCTACAGAAAAGACGAATGAATATATTTAAAATAGCTTTTTTAATAATGGATAAAAATTGAAATTTATATTAATCATACATAATGAAGTTTCCGTTATGCCTTGAGGGGTGAGCAGATGAAACATAGTAAATTGGATCAGAAATTTTTTTTAGTAAGAGAAGATGTACTTTCTGAAGCGATGCGAAAAACCTTGGATGCGAAAGAACTATTGGAAAGAGGAAAAGCAGAATCAGTACATGAAGCTGTAAAGCAAGTCGATTTAAGCCGAAGTGCATTTTATAAATATCGAGATACAATTTTTCCTTTTCACACAATCGTGAAGGAGAAGTTAATAACATTATTCTTTTATATTGAAGATCGATCGGGAACTTTATCCAAGCTATTAAGTGTGGTTGCTTCTGGAGGATGTAATGTACTTACGATTCATCAAACAATTCCGCTTCAAGGAAGAGCAAATGTGACATTATCTCTAAATACAGCAGAAATGGAGATTTCTATTGATATGTTGCTAGAGCGTTTGCGTATGCTTGAATTTGTCGAAAAGGTTGATGTATTAAGCTCCGGAGGCTAAATACTTCTAAAATGGTTAGAATAGCTTTAGCGTTCTTGTAGGAAGAAGGCTTATTTAAGTCTTTCTTCTTCTATAGTAGATAAATTCAGAATAAATAATTTTTTTGGAGGAGAAACAGGTGAAAGTAGGTTACTTAGGCCCAAAAGCAACATTTACAAATATGGCGGTAAATCAGCAATTTCCTGGTGTTGAATCAATCCCATTTCTTACGATTCCAAATTGCTTTGATGCTGTTATGGAAGACAAAGTGGATGTTGCTTTAGTACCGGTTGAGAATACATTAGAAGGTTCTGTCAATATCACCCTAGATTATTTAATTCATGAAGTATCTTTACCTATCTGCGGAGAAGTGACCGTTCCGATTAAACAACATTTAATGGTTCATCCCCTTCGTAAAGATAAATGGAGAGAAATTGATGTTGTTTATAGTCATTCCCATGCAATTGCTCAATGTCATAAATTTTTACATACAGAATTTAACGGGATTGTTTGTGAGTATATGACCTCAACAGCAGCAGCAGCTCAGTTTGTTAAGGAGAACTCAAATATAAATGGTGCAGCAATAGGAAATTCGCTAACAGCTGAAGAATATGGGCTTGAAATAGTGAGACATCATATTCATGATTCCAATAACAATCATACAAGGTTTTTAATTCTTTCAAAGAACCCTCTAAGCTATACGGCACCTTCAAGTAATTTGGCAGGTTATAAAACGAGTTTAATGGTCACTTTGCCATCTGATCGTTCTGGTGCCTTACATCAAGTATTATCCGCTTTTGCTTGGAGAAAATTGAACTTGGTGAAAATTGAATCGAGACCAACTAAAACCGGCTTAGGAAATTATTTCTTTCTTATTGATTTAGATAGAAAAATGGACGATGTTCTAATACCTGGAGCGATCGCAGAACTGGAAGCAATCGGTTGTGAAGTAAAGATACTTGGAAGTTATCCCTTTTATAATTTAGAGAAATAAAATTAATCTATTGAAGGCTTTGAGTATAAAAGGAGAAGGGCTAAAAAAAGAGGCTGGGACAAAACTAAATAGCCAATCTGTAAAGACGAACAATCTCTAATTTAGCTCTTAAATAAAGACTATTTTTTCATATTAGTTATTTATGGTTATAAATATATTCAAGTGTAAAAAACAATTCGTTCCATTGCGCTACGGACACTTCCTTTTCGCGGGGAGGAAGCCTGAGCCTCCTGTGGGATTAGCGAGACAGTCTGAGACCCTGCAGGCGGAAGCAGACC
>NZ_JVDT01000015.1 GCF_001076885.1 Bacillus sp. 522_BSPC | reverse complement strand
GACCATATATTATTTACAGACGATGTTTATGGTGGAACTTTCCGAGTAATGACAAAGGTATTAAATAAGTTTGGTATCGAGGCAAGTTTTGTCGATACCAGTGATATTAGCAATATAAAAGAAGCAATAAAAGAAAATACAGTTGCTTTGTATATCGAAACCCCAACCAATCCGTTATTAAAAATAACAGACATCGAGGCAGCTTCTCATGTTGCGAAAGAAAATGGCTTATTTACGATTGTAGATAATACATTCTCTACGCCATATTGGCAAACACCATTAACACTAGGGGCGGATATCGTGCTTCATAGTGCAACAAAGTATTTAGGTGGGCACAGTGATGTCGTCTCTGGATTGGTAGTCGTTAAAGATGAAAAATTAGGAGAAGATCTTCATTTTGTTCAAAATTCAACAGGCGGTGTATTAGGACCAAATGATTCTTGGCTTCTTATCAGAGGGATGAAAACACTTGGAATACGTATGGAGGAACATGAAAGCAATACAAAGCAAATTGTCTCATTTTTAGAAGAACATCCTGCCATTTCAAAGGTATATTATCCAGGTTTAAGCACACATCCAAATCATGAAATAAGCAAGAAGCAAGCACTAGGTTTTGGAGGCATGGTTAGCTTTGATGTTGGAAGTGCAGAAAACGCTGATAAGCTTTTAAAGAAAGTCAAGTTCTTCACCCTAGCAGAAAGCTTAGGGGCTGTAGAAAGTTTAATCTCTGTTCCGGCAAGGATGACACATGCTTCAATCCCAGCAGAAAGAAGAGCAGAGCTTGGGATAACTGATGGTCTTGTAAGAATTTCTGTTGGACTAGAGGATGTAGAAGATTTAATCGAGGATTTAAAGCAAGCACTACAATAATTTAAAAATAAAAAGGGATATCAAATAGTATGGCTATTTGATATCCCTTTTTATCTTGACTCCTTGTCTGTTTGAAAAGATTAAACAAAAATAGGAGAAATCACTAAATAACTGTGGGTAGCCGTCTAAATTTTAAAAAAAGGTTTACAAAGCTGGCATTGGAGGATATAATTACCAATGTGAGATAAAAAATTCTAAGGAGGTTGAATAAAATGGAAAGATTTTTACCAGAATTAAACAGTGTACTAGTAATTGAATATGCAATATACACGAATTCAACCACTTCGGAATGGGAAATTTTATCTTAGTTTATTCTAACTAGAAAATATCCAACCGCAGGGTAGTCGTGTCCTGCGGTTTTATTATGTCTATTTTTAAACCGCAGATAGGTCTATTTGCGGTTTTTTTGTGCGCTCACGAGAAAAAATTCCATTTATGGTAATAATTGATTAAAGAGAGGTGTAAAGGAAATGACATTAAATCTAATTCTTCTAACGGTTACGATTAAGAAAAAGCAGTATACAAATGCTGATTGGATGCAAGAAATGGAAATGAAAAAAAGAATCGAGGAAAATCGTAGAAAACTCGACGAAGTAGGCTATTTAAGAAATGGGTTATAAAAAGTGCTCTCTTAGGAGGTGAAGAAATGACCTTAAATATATTCTTTATAACAATAACGATTCACTTTAAAAAGATGACAAACGAAGAACATGCTCATTTACAGGAAATTGAGCAAATGTATGAAGAAACAAAAACAAAACAGATTCGTTCTGGGTACTTTTCCCATAACAATTACTAAAAATGTATAAGGAGTGAAAGGAAATGACGTTAAATATGCTATTTTTTACAATTACTATTCATCAAAAACAGATGACAGAAGAAGAAATACGACATCAACAAATTATTGAGGAAATAATGGAAGAGAATAGAAGAAAGCAATTGTCTGCAGTACGCTTTTTATAAAAATTAAGATAAGAACGAGAGGTGGAAGAAAGATGTTTTTAATTATCCTGCAGTGTCGACAATCAATCTTATGGGCAGATAAAGATACTGACTAACGAGGGAACTTATAGAGAAAACATAGTAGGCCAAACTGTGCAACAATTTCTGTTAAAACAACAAACAATCAGTGAATAAGGAAATCCACTGATTGTTTGTGTCTTTTTATTTTTTTATATAGCGATATTCCAATAACTGATTTAAATCGTTCATTTGCTCCAATAACTTTTCTCCAACATTGGTTTCTAATACCTTTTTCCGTTGAAGCTCCCTATCAACAACTCTTTTTACAGATAATACATCTGTACCATTTTCGAGTACATCCTCTTTGGAAGTAAACCGTTTATGTGCAACTAATTGCATTCCGTAAGAATTGTATAATAAGGTATACCCTGCAATTCCTGTTTTTGATTGATATGCTTTGGAGAACCCACCATCAATAACAATCATTTTTCCATTTGCCTTAATTGGATTTTCCCCATTTATTTCAGCAACAGGAGTATGTCCGTTAATGATATGCCCCTGGTCCGGATTTAATCCGAACTCCTGCAATATATTGCGGCAAATATCTTCTTGTTCTCGCAAAAAATAATAAGCATTCTTTTTTTCTTTATGTGTCTCTTTCTCATTTATAAAATATCGCTCAAACGTAGTCATATCTTTTTTGCCAAATAAGGAGGAATTCTCGCCAGTCCATAAATACCAAACTAAATCTGTAGCAAAGTCATCAGTTATTTCTGGATGATTGAAGCTATAGCGTAAATAGGATTCAAATAAATCAAACAATTCTTTTCCTCTATACTCTTTCCCATCTATTTGCATCGTTTTCATTGAACCGTCCTCATTTAAAGGAATACAGCCATGGATTAATAAATTACTATTGTATTTTAAATAAAGACTTCCTTTGTTCATTAAAAAGTGTATATGTCTCGCGAGCTTTTCTGAATGCTGTATCGAAAAAAGCAGTTTATTTATGACTTGTTCTTCTTCTTTTAAAAGAAGAGAGGGATCTTCTGGATTGATTGTATTAAAGCAAGTATTTTCTAATGAGAAAATTTTTTCATTAAAATTAATTGTGTTCGTTTCATAATCAATTTTTTCTAGTAGAAGACGATGATGCATTTGAAAATCAGGGCGTCTTTTAATAATAGGCATTTCCAATTTAAATTGAATGATAGATATAGCTTGATGAATTTTGGTAATTTGTAATATATTTTCTTCTGTATTCTCTTCTTTTTTTGCATTCATTTTTGGGCGGAAAGCTTTATTATCTTTATAATATTTATTTGCTAAGTTTAAGAGAGGGCGCAAATTGATTCCATATGCATCCTCGATAATATCTAAATTATCGTACCTCGCACATATTCGAATAATATTAGCAAGACATACTTTTGATCCAGCAAATGCACCGATCCATAATACGTCATGATTTCCCCATTGAATATCAACTGAATGGTAGTCCATTAATGTTTCCATTATTTTGTCAGGATAGGGACCCCGGTCATATATATCGCCTACTACATGTAAATGATCGACAACGAGTCTTTGTATGGTATAAGCTAGTCCAATAATTAATTTATTTGCTTGTCCTAATGAAATGATTCTGTTAATGATGCTTGAATAATAATCCGTTTTATTATTCAATTCATTTTTTTCATACAATAATTCTTCAATAATATAAACAAATTGTGGTGGTAATGCTTTTCGAACTTTTGAATTTGTATATTTGGAAGATGCATATGATACTAATCGAATCATTCTTTCGATTGTATCTGCATACCAGGCATCCAGTTCATATGTATGTATAAATGAATTAACTACTCTTTTTAGTTTTTCTTCTGGATAATAAACCAATGTGGCAAATTCATCGATTTCGGCTTTGGAAAGCTCTTCTTTAAATAAATCACGAATTTTTTCTTTCACATTTCCTGAACCATTTCTTAAAACATGTTGAAAGGCATGATACTCACCATGCAGGTCACTGACAAAATGCTCTGTCCCTTTCGGAAGGTTTAGTATGGCGTCAAGGTTTATTATTTCAGTTACCACTTTCTCTTCTGAATCATACTTTTCTGTAAGTAAATCTAAATATTTCGTATCCATCTTGGCTCACCCCCATGTAATAGAAAAAGCTATCAATATATATATTATACAAGGAATAAGCGAGAATTTAGTAATTAATTTAAAATATTTGGAAAATAATTCTAATGTCCCTTTTGTTTTGGAAATAAAGATTTAGGTATTTGTCTTCTTTGA
>NZ_JVDT01000014.1 GCF_001076885.1 Bacillus sp. 522_BSPC | reverse complement strand
TTTCATTATCTGGTTACTTTTTCGCATGGATATTAGGAATCTTAACGAGAAGAAGGAAAGAGGAAATTGTTGCAATGATTTATTCTGGGGGCATGAGAAATATTAGTGCAGGGGCAGTTCTTGCTGTAAGCTTCTTCCCTCCAGCAGCAGCTGTTCCTGTCGTTATCGGCATGCTATTCCAACAAATCTTAGCAGCTTTATATGGCTACTTCATCAAATTAGTGTATGAGAAACCTTTCATTGGAAAAGTCAAGGAAGGGAAAATGTTGTGAATTCATTCAAAGGAAAAATGGGTAACTCTTTCTATAGAGAAAGTTACCCTACTTTTTCATTTCCATAATTCTCCTTTTAAATCCATCTCTCCTTTTTTCATCCCTGAAACAAAAGGATGCCCTTTTACATAGTATCGTAACGGTTTTGAAGTCCACTCTTCTTTATTGGGAATACCGATTCTTGCTGATTCTTCTATTTGTAATGGTTTTTTTCCATCCGTAATAAATAATGACGTTCCATTTATTACATTTCCATCTAAAGCTTTTGTGATTTCCATTGCTTTCGTTAATTTCCCAGGGCCATTACAGATTGTTACCCCTTTTGTTTTTCGATTACGTTCCATCCATTCTATTCCGCCAAGGGGTTCAATTGCTCGAATCAGGACAGCCTGCGGATCACCCACTTTTTTTGTTACAATATTTAGCATCTGATGGGTATGCATTGTGTAAATATAAATTGTCCCCCCTATTTTATACATGGATTCTAACCTAGGGGTGCGTCTTCCAGCATAACTATGACAAGCCATATCCTCCACCCCAATATAAGCCTCTGTCTCCACAATATAACCACTATACGAATGAGTCGGCGTCTGGTGAATAAGAATCTTTCCTAACAGTTTTCTTGCAATGTCTTCTGTTGGCTGGTTTATGTAATCAATCATTGTCCGTCTCCTCAATTATTTCTTACTAGTATACGTTTCTTTTCCCCCAAAAAGAAAGAATCATCCCTTTGATTATAGAGATGATTCCATTTCTTCTAAATACCTATTGCTCAATAAGTTCTTTCTTTTTCGCTAAAGCAGCTAATCCTGCCTGATTCAATGTGTTCCACGGTTTATTAAAATGTGGTTGGAAGAAGAAATCGATAAATCCTAATTCTTCGATCGTCATTTTCGTTTGAATACATACAGATAATGTGTTCATCATTTGTGTAACATCTGCTTTTGAAATCAACTGGGCACCTAAAATGTTTCTAGTCTCTTTATGGAAAAGAACTTTTAAGCGAATTTCATGGAATGTTGGCATAAATTCAGGGCGATCATTATCAATAACTTCTACTACTTCATAAGGAATATTATTAAGCTTTGCAGTTACTTCCGTTAAACCAGTCGATGCCATATTCAATCCAAAAATATGCAATCCTGAAGTCCCTTGTGTCCCCATATACTTCAATGGATGCCCCGCAATATTGTGTCCTACTAATGTTCCCATTCGAACAGCATTTGTCGCAAGAGGGATATATACTTTTTCTCCTGTTGGATTGTAATTAACCGCACAGCTATCACCTGCTGCATAAATATCTGGGTTGCTTGATTGCATATACTCATTAATCTTAATCGCACCGTTAGGTAATAGATCTACTTTTCCTTTTAAAAGATTCGTATTTGGTCTAAAGCCGACACATAGGATAACTAAATCTGTTTCATATTCCCCTTTTGTTGTGTAAACCTTTGTTACTTTTCCTTGCTCATTTCCTTCAAATTTTGTTACCGTTTGTTGTAAAGCTAAGTTAATATTGCGCTCTGCAAATTCAGCCTCTACCACATCTGTAAATTCTTGATCTAAATACTTATTTAAGATGCGTTCTTCGCTATCAATTAACGTTACGTTTTTTCCATTTAATGCAAATGCTTCAACTAACTCTACACCAATATATCCAGCTCCGATTACTGTCACGCTCTTTACATTCTTGGATCGTTCAATAATTTCATTTGCTTGATTATAGTTTTTTGATAGCAAAATATTATCTAAGTTAATGCCATCAATTGGCGGAATAATTGGCCAAGAGCCTGTTGTCATCACCAATTTATCATAATGATCAATCTTTTCTTCCCCTGTAGTTAAGTCTTTCACATGTACTTCCTTGTTTACTGTATCAACCTCTAATACTTCATGCTCCATATGCATAGTTGCTCCAAGAGATTTCAGTTCTTCTGGTGAGGAATAAAATAATTGACTAGCATCCTTTGCCACACCACCGACATATAAAGCAATTCCACAAGATAAAAAGGAAACATTATTGTTTTTTTCATAAACCGTTATATCTATGTTTTTATTTAAATTAGCTAGCGTTTTTACTGCTGCTGTTCCAGCATGTGTACATCCAATTACAACTACTTTCATCGTTTAAAAACTCCTTTTGTAATAGATTATAATGTGAAAAACTTCACTTAATTAGTGAAAAAAATCACATATATTGTGATAGAATTCACATTTCGTTCACACCTTTATTATACATCGAATATTTCTTATTGCAACTATTTTGTGATAGAATTCACAAGAAAATTATCCCTTCCTATATTTCCCTAACTTTTTTGTATCATTCTTCACACATTAAAAGAGTCGCCTTAAACTGGCGACTCTTTTAATCATCAAATATTACTGCACTCGCATAGCCAAATCTCCTGTTTTCACCCAACCAACTCGAAGAATTACAAAATATAGAGGTAGTGTAATCACGATTGGAAGGACCATCCCTACTGCCACATAGATTAAGAATCCCTGTAATCCTTGTGTGGCTAAAATACTGATTGGGGCAATTAAAGAATTCAATCCTAATCCTGCCAATTCGTACGTTGCCGTGAACCCAAATCCTAATGTAGCAATAGGGGCACAAATAACCGCTGCTACAAAAGGTGGAATGATTAATAGCGGATTTTTCACCAAATTCGGAAATTGCACTTTCGGTGTAATGATCGATTGAGCAAGAAATCCTCCTAAATCATTTTGGCGCAGAGACATTGCTGTAAATCCGACAAATTGTACGGTACAACCAATTAATGCTGCTGCACTTGAAACGGGATCCATTTGTAACGCAATTGCTAGTGCTGCAGAAGATGCAGGAGTCATTAGTAAGATGCTCCATACTAACGAGATAACCATTGGTGCTACTAATGGAGAACCTTGAACGGAAGTCGTAATCTGGGCACTAATCCATTCCAACAATGGTGTTGTTACTGCTGCTAACCCAACTCCAGCCATACCTCCAACTAAGATTGCTACAGCTGGAATTGCTACCATATCTAAGATAGTTTTTCCATTCACCCATTTACCAACATATGTTGCTACAACTGCAGCTAACACTGCACTAATTGGCTGTCCTGGAACCAGTACCATTCCAGCATCTGTTGCATGTAAGGCATTTCCGCCAATGGTGCTACAGACCATTGCACTAAAAATTACTAATGTGTTTCCGCCTAATTGATAAGCAATTCCTGCTCCAAATGCAGGTGCTAGCAATACTTTTGCTACACCGCCAATGTGGATTAATACATCCCAGCCAACTGCTTTACCAATCGACTCCAACAGCAATCCCATTCCCAATGTTACAAGAACTGCATTAGACATTCCTGCTGAAGCTTTATACATTCGTTCCATAAAATACTCTTTGTTTTTCATCGTTCTCTTCTCCTCTATTAGAAAATAATTCTATAAAATAAATTTAAAAGACTGTTTTCACCTATCTTGTTTTTTGATAGAAGTGGGTTTACACCATACTCGCAATTTCAAATAATTATAGAAGCAACAATCTTTATAAACAGTCAATAAAAACAAAAAAACCTGTCCAATATTGGATAGGCACGTTCAAGTCTTTCAAACTGTTTAGCGCCTTGTTTTTTAATAACAAAAACTGGACTAAACAATTCCCGGTATAATAAAGAGGGATCATTTAATCCTAAGAGCATAATATGAGTATAATAATCGGTAATGTATTTGCTTTGATCTTCATGATATGCTCCTCCTAAACCGTTTAATTAGTGTGTAGTTATAATATCACCAATATTCTGAAATTGTAAATAATTATTTTATTTCAGAATATATTAAAGCGTTATCATTAAAATCAGAATGTAAAATTGTTTTTTTATTTGTGGATAAAATGATTAGTATTTCAGATAAACATGATCGATTTGAAGGATAGAATGGACATTATTTAATAAAATGAAGTTTTGTCAGAATATTTAACATAAAAAAAGAGTGGCTAGCCACTCTTAGATAATTTCTGTATTCTTTGTTTCTTTTCCGAAGAAAAGTACAACTGCAGCACCAATTAAAACAGCGATACAAAAAATGGTAAAGATAGATGGAATCGATACATTTTGTGCTGTTAAGTAAGGCACTAATAAAGGTCCTAAGATTCCGCCAACTCTTCCTATAGCTGCTGCCATCCCTGCACCTGTTCCCCGAACCTTCGTTGAATATTGTTCCGGCGTATAGGCATAAAGAGCTCCCCATGCTCCTAAATTGAAGAAGGACAAAAGAATTCCTGACGTAAGTAACATTGCTGTGCTATCAGCCAGCCCAAACATAAACGCACTTCCTGCTGTACCAACTAAAAATAATACTAGTACAAATTTTCTTCCTGCCTTTTCAATTAGATAGGCTGCAACTGCATAGCCTGGTAATTGTGCTAATGTCATAATCAAAACATATTCAAAGCTCTTAATCATACTAAAACCTTGTGAAACCATTACACTTGGGAGCCATAAAAACATTCCGTAATAAGAGAACACTACACAAAACCATAAAATCCATAGTGTTGCCGTTTGCTTCCGGTTTTCCTTTGACCAAACTGCTTGCATGCTTTCTTTAATCGTTAATTTCTTTTCTTTATCTACTTTTAAAAATTTCGGTGAGTCTGGTAAATGCAATCGTAAATAGATGGCATAAAATGCTGGAAGTACACTAATTAATAATGCTACTTGCCATCCATACTTTGGAATAACAAAATAGGAAATTACCGCTGCAAGTAACCAGCCAAAAGCCCAAAAGCTTTCAAGTAGTACTACCACTCTTCCTCGCTTTTCCTTTGGAACACTTTCCGCAACTAGTGTAGATGCTACCGGCAATTCTCCACCAAGTCCCATTCCAATAAAGAAACGTAGGATTAAAAAGATTGCTAATGAACTAGTGAAAGCTGACAATCCACTTCCAATCGAAAATAATAACAAGGTTATCATAAATACATGTTTTCTTCCTACTCTATCTGCCATTAACCCAAAAACAAGAGCTCCGACTGCCATTCCAATGGAGTTCATGCTGCCTATCCAGCCCATTTCTTTTACAGTTAATCCCCAATCTGCTTGGAGTGCAGTAATAATAAAGGAAAGCATTCCGACATCCATTGCATCGAACATCCACCCTAGTCCTGCAATACCAAGCACTTTTCTATTTGATATTTCCTTTTTCATTTTATTCCTCCCAGTTTTTTCTTAGGCTTCCCATATGTATCCTATTTATGAAAACTATCTACTATAATAACACTTGTCATGACATCCATCATTACATTTCATCTATTTTCTCCAAAAATTTTTTAAAAGATTAATCAGTCATTAATTACTCTTTAAAGGCTATTTCCCAGTGGTAAATAATGGACTGATTCCATAAATAAATCCATAAATATAGGGTTAAAAAGCGTAACTATTACTTTATTCAAGATTTTTGAAAAATTCCCTAAAAAATTTAGTGTTTTTCTCTTTACTTTCTTCTAAATAAGCATAAAATGGTTCTTATGTTTGCAATTATTAAATGTAAAGGGGAGCTTAACTGTTGAGCGTTTCAACAACAAAAATACAAAATCAGTCTCTTTTTAATATATCTTGGCCATTGTTTATTGAACTTGCTTTACACATGGGGATGGGAGTTACCGCTACTTTAATGTTAAGCCATTATTCCGATGGCGCAGCAGCAGGGGTTGGGGTTGCCAATCAACTTCTTGGAATTTTTATCCTTGTCTTCAACGTAACATCTATCGCCGCTATGATTTTAATTGGACAAAAACTAGGAGCTAATGAGCTTAACAAAGCTAGAAGATTTGCCCGATCTGCAGTTGGTCTAAACTTCTGGTTTGGAATAATAATCGCAGCCCTCGTTGTTGTCTTCGGTGAACATTTATTACAACTTTTTGATATACGCGGTGAAGTATTAGAATACGGATTAATATTTGTTCGTATATGTGGTGCGTCCCTCTTCTTAGAATCTCTCTCACTTGCACTTAGTGCTGTATTAAGAAGCCACGGTTTTACAAAAGAATCCATGATTGTTAGTGTTTTAATGAATGTGATAAGCGTATTAGGTTATGCTATCAGTATTTTAGGCATTTTTGGTTTACCTATTACAGGTGTAATCGGAGTTTCCTGGACGATTGTTGTTGCTAGAGCATTTGCTGTTCTCGTCTTGGTTTATCTTGTTTATAAAAGAATTGCTTTAACTTTTTCCGTAAAAGATTTTATTAAAGTTAATAAACAAGACATTCGTGACATGCTATATATTGGAATTCCTTCCGCTGGTGAAAATTTATCTTATCAATTTTCGCAGTTAATGATCACTGCAATCGTTGCATCATTTGGAGATGCTTCTTTAGCGGCAAGAGTATATATTAGTAATATTTCTATGATCTGCTACTTATTTACTTTGGCTATTGCTGAGGGTACTCAGCTTCTTGTTGCTCGATATATTGGCGGAAAGCAATTTGACCGTGCCCTACAACGCGGGATCAAGACACTTAGACTTGCCATGATGATATCCTTAGCTGCAGCATTGGTAATGGCCATTATCGGTCAACCTATTTTAGAGCTATTTACAAACAACTATGAAATTATTGCTATCGGCTTGCCAATTTTATGGGCAGTTGTATTTACAGAGCCGGGTAGAGCAATGAATATTGTCTTAATGAGTTCTTTAAAATCTTCTGGAGATGTACGTTTCCCTGTCATAATTGGCATTATTTCGATGTGGGGAATCGCCGTTACACTGAGCTATGCCTTAGGAATTACATTAGGATTAGGATTACTAGGAGTTTGGCTTGCTCAAGGGATGGATGAATGGTTCAGAGGCATATTCGCCTTTAGACGTTGGAAATCAAAGCCTTGGGAAAGAGTAAGGGTTAATCGCGCAATGAAGGAGCATGCATAATTCTTTTTTTCATAAGAGGCTGGGACATAAACATTTCAGCTAACAATAAACACGAACAATTATGCGGTAATCCCGCATAATTGTTCGTTTTTTTATTTTAGAAAAGGGGTTAAAAATGAAATGAAATGAACTGGAGTGGAGGACGGTCGACTCCTGCGGGAAATAGAGACGCTTTAGACCCCGCAGCGCA
>NZ_JVDT01000013.1 GCF_001076885.1 Bacillus sp. 522_BSPC | reverse complement strand
TTCCGGCTGCGGGTAATCGCAACAAACTTTACGAAAACAGCCAATCTATAAAATAAAACAAATGATATAAAGGAAGAGAATGATGAATGAAATTTCCAAATATATAATGATCATCGGCATAATTGTATTTCTGATCGGGCTTATCATGCAATTTGTCCCTATTGGAAAGCTTCCTGGTGACATTCTAATAAAAAAAGAACATTCGACTTTTTATTTTCCGATTACAACTTGCATTGTAATTAGTATTGTTTTATCGCTCGTTTTTTATTTTATAGGAAAATTTCGTTAAGATTTTAATTGCATGAAAGAAAGAATAGGTGACAGACATGAAAGTAGATTTATTTGATTTTCATTTACCAGAAGAATTAATCGCACAAACTCCTTTAGAGGATCGCACAAGTAGTCGATTAATGGTTGTAAATAAAGATACTGGTGAATTAGAGCATCGCAAATTTAAGGATATTTATGAGTATATCAATCCTGGTGATTGTCTAGTATTAAATGATACAAGAGTATTGCCAGCAAGATTACATGGCGAGAAAGAAGATACTGGAGCACATATCGAGGTGCTTTTATTAAAGCAACAAGAGGAAGACAAATGGGAAACACTTGTCAAGCCTGCTAAAAGGGTAAAAGAAGGTACGATTATTACCTTTGGAGACGGTAAATTAAAAGCTGTGTGTGTAAAAGAATTAGAGCACGGAGGTCGGATTCTCGATTTTCAGTATGAAGGGATTTTTTATGAGATTCTAGATCAACTTGGTGAGATGCCGTTGCCGCCATATATTAAAGAAAAATTAGACGATCAAGATCGTTATCAAACAGTTTATGCAAAAGAAAGAGGCTCTGCGGCTGCTCCGACAGCTGGACTACATTTTACAACTGATTTATTGGATGCTTTGAAAGAAAAGGGAGTACATATTGCATTTATTACTCTTCATGTTGGTCTTGGTACCTTCCGTCCTGTTAATGTAGAAGAAGTAGATAAGCATGAAATGCACGCCGAATTTTATCAAATTAATGGAGAAACGGCATCATTATTAAATAAAGTACGTGCAGAAGGTGGGCGGATTCTTTCCGTTGGGACAACGTCTACTCGAACACTTGAAACAATTGCATCCGCAAATAACGGAAAATTTGTAGAAAGCAGTGGATGGACAAGTATCTTTATTTATCCTGGCTATGAGTTTAAAGGAATTGATGGAATGATTACGAATTTTCATTTACCTAAATCAACATTGATAATGTTAGTTAGTGCACTAGCTGGAAGAGAAAATGTACTTCATGCTTATGAAACGGCAGTAAAAGAAAGATATCGATTCTTTAGTTTTGGCGATGCTATGTTTATACGTTAGATAAAGGAAGATAGGTTCACGAATTACTTGAGTTTCGCAGTGATATTCATTAGAATATATAGTTGATTCTATAAGTTTGTTTAATAAATATCATTATGTAAAAAACGATAGGAAGTTGATGAATCGATGGAAGTTTCACTTTATATAAAGGAGAAAATAATTTGACAGCAATACGTTATGAATTCATAAAAACATGTAAGCAAACAGGTGCTAGATTGGGCATAGTACATACACCACACGGTTCTTTTGAGACACCTGCTTTTATGCCGGTTGGAACGTTAGCAACCGTGAAGACGATGGCTCCAGAAGATTTAAAATCAATGGGAGCAAATATCATTTTAAGTAATACCTACCATTTATGGCTAAGACCAGGACATGAAATCGTGAAAGAAGCTGGTGGTCTTCATAAATTCATGAATTGGGATAAGGCGATCTTAACGGATTCTGGTGGGTTTCAAGTCTTTAGTTTAAGTGATTTCCGCAAAATTGAAGAAGAAGGCGTGCACTTTAGAAATCATTTAAATGGGGACAAATTATTCCTTTCTCCTGAAAAAGCAATGGAAATACAAAATGCTTTAGGGTCAGATATTATGATGGCATTTGATGAATGTCCTCCTTATCCTGCGGAATATGAATATATGAAGAAATCGGTGGAACGAACTTCCCGATGGGCAGAGCGTTGCTTAAAGGCACATAATCGTCCAGAAGATCAAGGATTATTCGGCATAATTCAAGGTGGAGAATATGAGGAACTTCGCAAGCAAAGTGCAAGGGACCTTGTTTCATTAGACTTACCTGGGTATGCAGTAGGTGGATTATCGGTTGGTGAACCAAAAGACGTTATGAATCGTGTACTTGAGTTTACAACCCCTCTAATGCCAGATAATAAGCCACGATATTTAATGGGAGTAGGTTCACCAGATTCTTTAATTGAGGGTGCTATTCGTGGGATTGATATGTTTGACTGTGTATTGCCGACAAGAATCGCAAGAAATGGAACAGTGATGACAAGCGAAGGACGACTAGTCGTTAAAAACGCTAAATATGCAAGAGATTTTGGACCTTTAGATCCAGAATGCGATTGCTATACTTGTAAAAATTACAGTCGTGCGTATATTCGTCATCTTATTCGATGTGACGAAACATTCGGAATAAGGCTTACATCTTACCATAATCTATATTTTCTGTTAAACTTAATGGAGAATGTCCGAGATGCGATCAGAAATGACCGTTTAGGAGATTTCAAAGAAGAGTTTTTCGAACGTTATGGATTTAATAAACCGAACGCTAAAAACTTTTAATAGAAGAACTTGAAAGGAGGGGAAATATAAATGGCACAACTTGCAAGTTTATTACCGTTTATTTTAATGTTTGTATTATTCTATTTCTTGCTAATTCGTCCACAGCAAAAGCGTCAAAGATCTGTACGCGATATGCAGAGTAGCTTGAAAAAAGGGGATAAGATTGTCACGATTGGCGGCATGCATGCTACAATCGATGCAATTGATGAGGGGACAATTGTATTAAAATCAAAAGATGGTTCACGCTTAACTTTTGATCGCAATGCAATTCGTGAAGTTGTAGAATCTTCCGCAACAGTTGCAAGCCCAACTTTAGACAAAGTAGAAGAATAAGAGCAAAAAGTGCAGTCTTACCAATAAGATTGCACTTTTTATTTTTTTAGTTGCGGTAAATATACATTTTTAAGTGTGTTATTAATTATTTTTTGAAAGATTTACACCCAAAATTCCACCCATCATACAAATAAGCGTATAACATACATGATAAATTGTTTGCTCCATCGTAAATAGCTGATCAGATCCTAAAAAGGAAAATAAAAAAATGATGGTAGAATAGATTAGCCCTGTAAGACCGCCTAGAAACCAGCCTTTTTCTTTCCCTTTCCCACCTGAAATAAAACCACCTGCAAACAAAGTAATAAACGATACAGCAGTAATAATATATTGCAGAGATGATTCTTGAATAGATGTAAATCTTAATAATAAGGAAAAGAATAAACTACTCGTTATTAACATAATGAAAATGGCAATTAATCCGTATAAAACAGAACTGCCAACATGCTTACTCTCTTCGATTGTAAACCTCTCCTTTCCACCCCATCTTAAATCTTCTATAAAAGTATTCTAGTACAAGCATATTCAGTACAAGTAAAAATAGAATAAAAAAATAGTTGAAATCGTATTTTTCTGATTAAGATGTGCAAAATGAAAGAATCACCTTCAGATTATCCCTATTTAGATAGCAGTTTTTCAGTGTTTGGTGATGTGTCAACGTGTTCTTTCTCGTATTATTTTTTCTGTATGGTGCAGATTAAATAGGGAACATATTTGATCGGAGGAGATAATGTGGAACAATATTTGATCATTTTGTTTAGAACGATTTTGATATATGTGCTTATCGTTCTTATTTTTCGCTTAATGGGAAAAAGGGAAATAGGAGAATTAAGTATATTAGATTTAGTTGTTTTCATCATGATTGCTGAAATAGCTGTTGTCGCAATAGAAGATTATCAGGATCCTCTATTGCCAACTTTATTGCCAATGTTTATTCTTTTATCCATTCAAGTGTTACTAGCATTCTTATCCTTGAAAAGCAAAAAAATGCGCGATTTTATTGAAGGAGAACCAACCTTTATCATCAAAAATGGCGAAATTGATGAAACAGCAATGAAAAGTCAGCGATATAATTATGATGATTTATTAATTCAGCTGAGAGAAAAAAACATCCGCAATATTGCAGATGTAGAATTTGCGATATTGGAAACATCAGGAAAATTATCTGTATTTGAAAAAGAAAAAAATAAACTATCTATTACCATCCCACTCATTATGGATGGGATCATTCAAGAAAGTAATTTAACAAAAATAGGCAAAACAAATTTATGGCTTAGGCAGCAATTAAAAGAAAAAGGCTATACCAATATTAAAAACATATCATTTTGCAGCTACCAAGATGGGGAATTTTATATTGATTTAATGGATCATTAAAAAACATTCTGATAATCGTTTACAAGATAGCAAAAGCAATCAGTGGAATGTTTTTCAACATCTGCTGATTGCTAGTAAAATAAATATTTAAGAGAAAAAGCGGCCAAACCATGGGATTTTTGCTAAATCTTTTTTGGTCATTAAACGGAAAAGGAAAAGCAATATTACATAAAAAATACATATGATGCTTGTAATACTAATTAATTGCAATAAGATAGAAGAAAATGAAATAGTCTTGACTAAAAAGGTTCCTAAATATGCCGTTAAGGAAATACTAAGTAGCATTTTCAGATAATCTTTGACAATTATAGAAAAGCTAATTGTCTTTAAGATTGTTGCAAAATGGAGCATTGTTACTAAAACAAACCCCACAATTAACGCAATGGCTACACCGTATATTCCGAATTCTGGCCTACTTGCAAGAAGCAAAATCAACCCTGTTTTTACACCGGCGCCAATAAAACTATTAATCATTGCTGCTCTGGCAAAATTCAAGGCTTGCAAAGCTGCTTGGAGAGGTCCTTGATAATAATTGAGAATAAAAAAAGGTGCCATTAATTGAATGAAAGAGGTTCCTCTTGTACTTCCATACATAATGGTCATTAAAGGCTCTGCTAATACATAGAGCACAATAATGGCTAGGCCACCCGTCATAAAGGTAAATTTAAGTGCTTGCTGTAATAAATGCTCAATTAGCTTTAATTGATTACTTGCTTTGGCTTCACTAATTGCAGGAACAAGAGAAGTTGATAAGGATTGAGTAAAGAAGGATGGCAGCATCAAGAGTGGAAGCGCAAATCCAGTTAATACCCCATACTGTTTTGTTGCATTTACAGCAGAGAGACCTGCTATAGATAAGCTGTGAGCAACAACAATTGGTTCAATAAACCAAGCGATGCTTCCAACCATTCTGCTCCCTGTAGTCGGTAATGCAATAGTCATTAGCTCTTGAAAAGTACTTTTCCCATTATGTACGTATTGAAAGAACCTTTTCCGTAAATGGAATGTTTTTCTCCATTTAAAGGATGCTAGTAAATAAAACAAGGAAGCTAGTTCACCAAGAACAGATGCTAACATTGCGCCAGCTGCAGCATATTCAACACCAAGTGGTAAAAACGCTTTTGTTAAGGTGGCAATCAATGCAATACGAATGACTTGTTCAATTACTTGCGAGGTTGCTGCAGGCTTCATGTTTTGTCTTCCTTGAAAATATCCTCTTAATACAGAGGAAACAGCAATAATGGGTATGATTGGCGTAATCGCAAGAAGCGGCAAAAGTGTCCGTTCATCTGTAAACAATGTTTGAGAAAGATAAGGAGCCAAAAGAAATAAAGCTGGTGTAAATAGGAGAGTTAAGCCTAGGGTTGTACTTAATGAAACAATTAATATGCTCTTTACTTTACGTAAATTACCCTCCGCTTCCGCTTCTGCCACATTTTTAGAGATGGCAACAGGTAGTCCAAGTTGAGTGATGGTAACAACTAAAATCATTGTTGGATATACCATCATATAAAGCCCAACCCCATCATCTCCAATAAACCGTGCAATCACAATTCGATTTATAAATCCTAATACTCTGGTAATAAATCCAGCTATAAGTAAAATCATTGTTCCTTTTAAAAACTTAGACATTTTATTCCCTGCCTTCTCAAATAGCGAATAATACTATACAATTATCTATATGCAACAATGTGGACAAAGCATGACAAGGTTTTTTAAAAGTAAACGTGTTGATTGCAAAGAAGCTATTTTATAAAGGGTTGTTTTCAAAATATTGTTGCTTTGGTAACAGAGATTGCTCATGATTATAGATTAAACATAAAATGACTGTAATGGAGTGGATTGGAATGTCGTCAACACATATATATGACCAGTATCGTTCACAAGTAAAGCCTGCATTAAATAGTAAAATAGAAGAGTTTCATTTACTTGGTTATGACACCATTAAGGAAGACGAGCTGTGGGTGTTTTTGACAAAGAAAAAATGGAAAAAGCCCTCTGAAGCTATTAGAATCGCAGAATTAGTGCAGGATATACTTAATGTTAAGGTAGCAAACTTCATGAACTATGCTACTATCGAGGCATTCAAAACAACAGATTTGCTTTCTGTCTTATCAGAAGAAGAGAAAAAAGAATTATTGAAATAAAGAAAGCTTCTGTCGAAGGAATAATCAAAAAAGCTTCCTCTTAACTTCTTTTGGAGCTATTTTTAAAGGATTTAGAAAGGAAAGAATAGGGATGAACAAAAAGGCGTTAAATTTATGTGACAGGTAGAATAATTTTACTAGTATATTTTTCTTATACAAATTGACAGTCATGATAAACTGTTCCATAATGAGTTTATTCTAAATAATTTGAAGTACTTGCTATTATTAAGTTACTTGAAAGAAGTGAGACATCTAGAAAATAGAATAACAGCCGATTGAAAGGTTCATATTAAAAAGATGACATCATTTAGTTTGGCCAACCAACGGTAAAGTATGGCCATAAGTGGGGAAGTTTCTGCTTTGTATTACATGAGGAGGATTAATACATAATGGTTAAACGCAGTAGAATTGTTGCTTTTTTATTAATCATTGTTTTGGCGGCAGGATTAATGGGAGGAACAACCAATAAGATTTTAGGTGAGATTAAGCTAGGATTAGACCTGCAAGGTGGCTTTGAAGTGCTATATAAAGTAGAGCCACTGGAAAAGGGAAAAGGGAAAATTGATGAATCGGCATTAAAAAGCACGGCCCAAGCTTTGGATAAAAGGATTAACGTTTTAGGAGTTAGTGAACCAGTTATCCAAATTGAAGGCAATGACCGAATAAGAGTACAGCTAGCAGGAATTACAGATCAAAATGAAGCTAGAGAAATGCTTTCAACAGAAGCAAATTTAACATTTAGAGATATTCAAGATAAGAAATTACTGGATGGCTCTGATCTAGTGCAAGGTGGAGCTGCCCAAGAATTTGATCAGTATGGCAAACCTAGTGTTTCTTTAAAGCTTAAAGATGCAAATAAGTTTAAAGAAGTAACTGAATCTGTTTTAGGTAGTCCATTGGTAATCTGGTTAGATTTTGAAGATGGAGATTCTTATAGTGAAGAGGCAGCAAAGGAAGAGCCTAAATATTTATCAGCACCAATGGTAAGTGAAGTCATTAATTCCGATACGGTTTCTATCACTGGTAATTTTACAGTGGATGAGGCTACTCGATTAGCGGAATTATTAAATGCAGGAGCTTTACCAGTAAAATTGACTGAGGAATATTCCACTAGTGTTGGCGCTCAGTTTGGAGATCAGGCATTAAAAGATACAGTAAAAGCGGGTATAATTGGTGTAGGAATCGTATTTTTATTTATGCTTTTATACTATCGTCTACCAGGATTAGTGGCTGTTATTACACTATCTATTTATGTTTATTTAAATCTGCTCGTCCTGGACTTAATGAATGGTGTACTAACACTTCCAGGTATTGCAGCACTTATTCTCGGGGTTGGTATGGCAGTAGATGCAAACATCATTACTTATGAAAGAATTAAGGATGAATTAAGAGTAGGAAAGTCACTAAGAGCTGCTGTTCAGGCTGGAAATAAAAATTCAACTTCAACCGTAGTTGATGCCAATTTAACAACTATGCTTGCAGCTATCATTCTATTTGTTTATGGGACAAGCTCTGTTAAAGGGTTTGCGACATTGTTAATTGTCAGTATTTTAATGAGCTTTGTTTCTGCAGTCTACGGCTCGCGTTTATTGCTTGGTTTACTTGTTAAGAGTAAGGCTTTTGATAAAAAGATTACCTGGTTTGGCGTAAACAAGAAAGATGTAAAACACATAAATGAAAATTATGATACATTAACCTTGCCAACAAAATTCGATCGCCTAGATTTTGTGAAATATAAAAATGTATTTTTTACTATTTCAAGTATTTTAATTGTTGCAGGGCTTGTCATTATGTTTATATTCAAGCTTAACCTTGGAATTGATTTTGCAAGTGGATCACGTATAGAAGTAATGGCAGACAAAGCATTAACAACTGCTGAAATTGAGGATCAATTGGACACGCTGAATGTAAAAGCAGATGATATTATTATTTCAGGTGATGAGCAAAATGTAGCTGCTATTCGTATTAAAGGTGATTTAAGCCAAGATAAAATTAATACAATTAAAGCAGAATTTGAAAATAAGTATGGTCATGATCCAAATGTAAGCAGTGTTTCTCCAACAGTTGGAAAAGAACTTGCTAAAAATGCTATTTATGCAATTGTTTTTTCTTCTATTGGGATTATTCTTTATGTAACGATTCGCTTTGAAATTTATATGGCATTGGCTGCTGTAATAGCACTTCTTCATGATGCATTCTTTATTTTAGTAATCTTTAGTATTACGCGACTGGAAGTAGATATTACCTTTATTGCAGCTGTGTTGACCATTGTAGGTTATTCTATTAATGATACAATTGTTACCTTTGACCGTATAAGAGAAAATCTAGCGAAGAAGAAGCGCATTAAAACATCGCAAGAAATAAAAGATATTATTAATACGAGTATTAGACAGACATTTGCTCGCTCGATAAATACAGTATTAACAGTTGTCATTTGTGTAGTTGCTCTATTACTATTTGGTAGCAATGCAATAACAAACTTCTCACTAGCTTTATTAATTGGTTTAATTGGTGGTGCATATTCTTCTATCTTTATTGCATCACAGCTATGGTATGTGTGGAAGAAGAAGGAATTGAAGAGAAAAGGTGTCTTAGTTACGTATAAGGAAAAACGTCCAATTTCTGATGAGCCACAAGTGTAATAATTTTAATAGATGCCTGTCCCCTAAATTAATTGGAGGCAGGCCATTTTTCGTTTAATTTAGTGAGAAATAGGAAATTAGGAAATAATAAGGATAGAAAGTATGAAAAAGGGAGGAAGAAAGTGAAAATTCAATGGAATATGTTGTTTGGAATTATCTTTGCATTAATCGTTGCAGTATTCGCAGTTATTAATGTAGATTCAGTATCTGTTAATTATTTATTTGGGGTAGGGCAATGGCCGCTTATTTTAGTTATTTTAATTTCTGTTCTTCTTGGCGGTCTAATTATTGGATCAGCTGGAATGATTCGTATTTATTCATTGCAAAGACGTGTTAAACAATTAGAGAAAGAAAAAAGAGAACGGGAAGAAAAAAACAATAGTAAAAATAAAAATTTTGATGCTCCCATAGATTCAAAATAAAAACTAGATGCCTTGCAGAGAAGATGCTTTGTTTATTACTATCATTCTTTTCTGTATAGGCATCTTTTTATAGGATAAACAAATATTACCCCCTATTCATAAATCTTTGCAAAAGGTGAATTTTTTTTAAAAATAGCGTAAGGCTTTTTCCATTGATCTTAGATTGAAACCACTTCTTTTAACTTGTATAATAGTTAGATTGAGGTGATTGAATGTTACGTCCTAAAAAAAGATGGATACAAGAAGAAATCCCAAATAAAGAAAAAGCATCTGTATTAGCAGAAGAATTAAAAATATCCCCAATTGTTGCCTCTCTATTATTAAAAAGAGGATATCATACAATACAAGAGGCAAAAGCATTTTTATATGATGATAATAATGAATTTCATGACCCGTTTTTGTTATTAGGAATGGACATAGCGGTGGAAAGAATACGAAAAGCAATCGCTAATAAGGAATCAATTTTAATCTTTGGTGATTATGACGCGGGTGCGACACGTTCCTAACTGAAAAGGTTAGGCACTAGGGAGTCGCTTAATATCCCTAGGAGAACTGATTTCTTGATAGGTAGAATGATAGGGTAACGCCTTGAAATGCCTACTCTGATACTCCGACATGCCTTTTCTAAGGTTAAATAGAAGGGTATGAAGCTCGGTAAAGTCGGCAGAGAGATATCGTAAGTTAGGTCATAACTAACACGAAAGCTGTCCAGAGGTGGATGGTGTATCCTATATGCCGGGAGTCCATAAAAAATCTATGGTTAGAATGTGCTGCATAAGCACTGACGAATCTCTGAATGTACGGGTCTAGACGTAGATGTTGTAGAAATGCAACAGGTGGTAGTGCCATCGTATGTGTGGGTAAGTAAGAATCTGGCGTTATGAAAGCCCATAGCTTGTTACAGGCAAGCTCTAGCATACAGGACCATAGGAGAAACCTAAGGATATATGTAAGGATAGAGGAATCGGAACGTGGAAAGCGAAGAATGTGGAGGTATTAACCTACCTTTGAAGCAGTTCAGTAAATAAAGAGGCATTGCCCCTACTAAAACTGATTTATCTTCGTGAGAGTGGAGTCATAGTACCTTTGAAACCATGATAACAAGTGGTGGAGGGATAGGCTCTAGTCGGGAAATTCAAAGGCTAATAAATGCATAACATTTACACAGATTCGAATATGACTAATAGAATCACCACTTGAGAAAGGGGTTGATGGCTGTGGCAAATTCACGAATCGTACAAAATGTTAAAAAGTCCAAGCTAAGAAATGCCGAATACTACAGAATGCAAGATACGTTTGACATGCTACATGAACAAAGTAAATCTGGTAGTATGTTCAAGAATTTAATGGGTATCATTAGTTCATCTGAAAACATTAAATTAGCGTATCGTAACATCAAGAAAAACATAGGGAGTAAAACGGCTGGTGTCGATGGTCGTAAGATTACCGACATAGCAAAACTTACAGAGGAACAATTTATAGGCTATGTAAGGAATAAGCTAAGAGACTACAAACCTAAAGCAGTAAGAAGAGTTGAAATACCAAAGCCAAACGGTAAAATTAGACCACTAGGAATACCAGCCATAATGGGATAGAGTAATCCAACAATGTATATTACAAGTCCTAGAACCGATTGTTGAAACAAAATTCTCAGATAGAAGTCATGGATTCAGACCAAATAGGTCAGTTGAAAATGCAATAGCACAAAGTTATAGGCTAATGCAGAAAGGATAGACTTGACCTAGAAATAAGCGAAGAGAAATCAAAAATAGTAAATCTCAAAAAGGATTATTCAGAATTCCTTGGCTTTAAAATGAAACTTATTCCAAAAGGAAGCAGATGGATTGTCAAAAGTCATATGTGTGATAAAGCGAAACAAAGAACCAAAGACAATCTAAAAGAACTTATCAATGGAATTAGATATGATAGTGGAACTAATGACCAACAGCGAAAGGTAGCATTATACAACTCAACCGTCATAGGGCTTCATCAATACTTCCGTATTGCAACAATGATATCCCAAGATATGGGCAACATAGCATACGAAGTTAATGCATGTCTTAAAGACCACCGTATGAAAAGACGGGTCAAAAAGATAGGTCACATATCATCTGAATTCATCAGAAAAGAATACGGAATCAGCAAGCAAATGCGATTTGTCTCAACCGACCCTTTTCTACCTATTGGATTTATAAAGCACAAAAGTCCAATGATGAAAAGGAACATCGTAAATGCGTATACTAAAGAAGGTCGCTTAGAAATACACAAGAATCTAACTACAGTTAATATAACAACAATGAGATTTCTCATGGAAAATCCAGTTAGAAACAGAAGTGTGGAGTATAACGACAATAGAATTGCTTTATTTAGTGGACAAAGAGGTAAATGTAGAGTTACAGGAAATGAACTTAATCCGAACTCGATACATTGTCATCATATTATCCCAAGAACTATGGGAGGAACTGATGAATACAAAAACCTCTGTTTAATAGATAGGGAAATTCACATTTTATTACATGCTGTTGATGAAGAAACAATCTCTAGATACATTCAACTTATACCTAATAAACAAAGTTTAAATAAATTGAACACCTTACGTAAGAAAATGGAATTTGATGAAATAACGATATAAACGGACTTATATAACTAATTTTGTGAAAAAGTGAATTCTGTTAAGTTATGTAGATTAAAATAGCTTTGAACATTCTCGATGGAACGCCGTATGAGGGGAAACTCTCACGTACGGTGTGAAGTGGGGGAAAAAGTGGAGATTGTATCAAAACTTTACCTATCACTATATGGGGTAACCAGTACAACAGTCATGATGAAAACATTAGAGAGTCTTGGTGCTAATGTAGAATTTTATATTCCAAACCGATTTACAGAAGGCTATGGACCAAACGAAGGTGCTTTTCGTTATGCAAAAAGCATTGGAGTGCAATTAATTATCACGGTTGATACAGGTATTGCTGCTGTTCATGAAGCAGAAGTGGCAAAAGAATTAGAGATAGATCTAATCATTACAGATCACCATGAGCCAGGTCCGATTTTACCAGAGGCTCTTGCAATCATACATCCGAAAATAGAGGGTAGCAAGTATCCTTTTCGTGATTTAGCAGGGGTTGGTGTTTCCTTCAAGTTATCCCATGCACTACTTGGCCATGCTCCCCTTCCTTTATTGCCATTTGCTGCAATAGGAACAATTGCCGATCTTGTTTCTTTGACTGGTGAGAATCGTCTCCTTGCCAAAAAAGGGATAAAAGCCTTACAAGAAACAGATAATATTGGCTTAAATGCTTTATATCGTCAAATGAATGTGGAGAAAAATTCCATTAATGAAGAAACAATCGGGTTTATGCTAGCGCCACGAATAAATGCAATTGGTAGACTTGGTAGTGCAGATCCTGCTGTAGAGCTATTGCTAACAGAAGATCCCGACTTAGCCAAAGAACTTGCACTAGAAATGGAAGAAACAAATAAAGAGAGACAAGCAATTGTTAATCAAATAACAGAGGAAGCTATCGCTCAAGTTGAACAATATTATCCTTTAACAGAAAATAATGTTCTTATTGTTGGAAAAGATGGCTGGAATCCTGGTGTGGTCGGAATCGTTGCTTCCAGATTAGTGGAGAAATTTTACCGTCCAACGATTGTATTAAGCTTTGATTATGAAAAGGGAATTGCTAAAGGTTCTGCTAGGAGTATAGAAGGCTTTGATTTGTATCATAATTTATCCACATGCAGAGATATTCTTCCTCATTTTGGTGGACATCCTATGGCAGCAGGAATGTCATTAAAAATAGATGATGTAGAAGTGCTGAGAAGTAACTTAAATAAATTAGCCTTTGAACAACTAACGAAAGACAATCTCGTTCCACTAACAAAGGTGGATGGAAGCTTTTCTCTAAAAGAGATTTCCATCAAATCAATCGAAGATATGCAAATGCTTGCTCCGTTTGGAGTAGATAATCCCAAGCCGAAAATGACTTTTCATGACCTAGAAATAGAGAATATGAGGAAAATAGGCTCCAATCAAAACCATTTAAAGATTATCTTAAAGCAAGACGAATTTGATTTAGATGGAATAGGATTTGGAATTGGAGAGCTATGTGATCATATTTCACCAAGTGCGAAGGTATCTGTTCTTGGTGAGCTTTCAATAAATGAATGGAATAATCGTAAAAAACCACAAATCTTTATACAAGATATGGAGGTTTCTCACTGGCAGTTGTTTGACTATAGAAGTTTAAGGAAAATGGATCATTTATATGAAACAGTTCCTATGGATGCTCTCTGGATCTTTTTCCATCAAGATTCTGTTCCAAAAGGGATGGAACTGCGAGTCTCCTACCAGGTAATTGAAACGATAGAGGATGCTGCCTTACTTGTTTCGATGGATAAGTCTATCGTCCTTGCAGATTATCCTCCAAATTTGGATATGTTAAAAACATTGCTTGCTAACAATCAACCTGAAAGAATCTATGCCGTTTTTTATAAACAACAAAGTGATTTTTTTAGTACAATGCCAACTCGTGACCATTTCAAATGGTTCTATGCATTTTTGGCAAAACAGGGAATGTTTCACCTTGATAAATTTGGTGGCGAGCTTGCTAGAAGGAAAGGTTGGAGCAAAGAAACGGTAGATTTTATGTCAAAGGTGTTTTTTGAACTAAATTTTGTTACAATGAAGGATGGATTTATTTCTTTGAATAAGAATGTACCGAAAAGAGATTTATCAGAGTCGATCTCATTTCAACAAAAGCAAGCGCAATTTGAGCTAGAAAATGAATTAATTTATTCATCTTATGAGCAACTAAAAAATTGGTTTGATCTTATTCTAATAAAATCCGTTAATAATGAGGAGGAAGTAAAAGAATGGATTTAAAACAATTTGTTACGATCGTTGAAGATTGGCCAAAAGAAGGGATCAGATTCAAGGATATTACAACATTAATGGATAATGGCGAAGCATATAGATATGCAACAGATCAAATTGTAGCGTATGCGAAAGAAAAAGAAATTGATATAGTTGTAGGACCAGAAGCTAGAGGGTTTATCATTGGCTGTCCAGTTGCATATTCCCTTGGAGTGGGTTTTGCTCCAGTGCGAAAAGAAGGAAAATTGCCAAGAGAAACAATTAAAGTAGAATATGGATTAGAGTACGGTAAAGACGTATTAACAATCCATAAGGATGCTATTAAACCAGGTCAGCGTGTCCTTATTACAGACGATTTATTAGCAACAGGTGGAACAATTGAAGCAACAATTAAATTAGTAGAAGAGCTAGGTGGCATTGTAGCTGGTATTGCATTTTTAATTGAATTATCTTATCTTGAAGGACGTAAAAATTTAGATGGATACGATGTTTTAACATTAATGGAATATTAATCCATAGAAGGATTGTTTTAGCTTAAATATTTTGAGGGAGCGCTAATTAAGAGCGCTCTTTTTCATAAACTAAGGCAGTTTCCTAAGTTTTTTCTTGTGGATATTTTTAAGCATAAGGGACCAGCCGACTATTTGTAGATATATTATGGGGACTAAGATAAGGAATCAAACATGAATTTTAGACGGTGCACTTATTGCAACAAATATATTATCTAAAGAAATTAATTTAACACGGAAAAAAGGAAGAAAATTCACTAGTTTTTTATAGAAATCGCCTTCATTCGACATTTTTCTATGTTTCTGTATAAAATTTACTTCCAATCCCTTTACAATCTTCCTTTTTTTTTCGATAATAGTAATAATCATTCTAAAATAAATTTTATTCTTTTTAATGTGCTTAGCTTAAAAATAGTGAAATAAAAAGAATGTTTAAATATAATAATATAATTGTGATATGAAAGGTGATTACATGGCGAATGATCAAGTATTAACCGCCGAACAAGTCATCGATAAGACTAGAGGATATTTAAACGAGGAGCACGTAGCTTTTATTGAAAAGGCTTATGAATATGCAAGAGATGCTCATCGTGAACAATATAGAAAATCTGGGGAACCATATATCATTCATCCAATCCAAGTAGCAGGCATTTTGGCTGATTTAGAAATGGATCCAGCAACAGTTGCAGCAGGTTTTCTCCATGACGTTGTTGAAGATACTGAAATTACTTTAGAAGATATAACTAAAGCATTTAACAGTGAAGTGGCCATGCTCGTTGACGGTGTAACGAAACTCGGGAAAATTAAATATAAATCTCATGAAGAACAGCAAGCAGAAAATCATCGTAAAATGTTCGTAGCTATGGCGCAAGATATTCGTGTCATCTTAATTAAACTTGCAGATAGACTTCATAATATGAGAACACTGAAGCATTTACCGGCTGAAAAACAGCGCAGCATCTCAAATGAAACATTGGAAATTTTTGCCCCACTTGCACATCGTCTAGGAATTTCTACTATTAAATGGGAACTAGAGGATACAGCATTACGTTATATGAATCCACAGCAATATTATCGTATTGTAAACTTGATGAAGAAAAAAAGAGCGGAAAGAGAACAATACTTAGATGAAGTAATCACTGAAATTCGTGAAGGAACGAAGGAAGTAAATATTCTGGCTGATATTTCAGGTAGACCAAAGCATATATATAGCATTTATCGCAAAATGGTTATTCAGAATAAACAATTTAATGAAATTTATGATTTATTAGCAGTTCGAATTGTTGTCAATAGTATTAAAGACTGCTATGCGATTTTAGGCATTATTCATACAAGATGGAAGCCAATGCCAGGTCGTTTTAAAGACTATATTGCAATGCCTAAGGCTAATATGTACCAGTCCTTACACACAACTGTAATCGGCCCAAAAGGTGACCCATTAGAAGTACAAATTCGTACACAAGATATGCATCGAATTGCAGAATATGGGATTGCTGCACATTGGGCATATAAAGAAGGAAAGTCGGTAAATGAAGGCTCTTCTCTTGAAGAAAAATTAACTTGGTTTAGAGAAATACTAGAATTCCAAGATGATATCGTCAATGCGGAAGAGTTTATGGAAAGTCTGAAAATTGATTTATTTTCTGATATGGTATTTGTCTTTACACCAAAAGGAGATGTATTTGAGTTACCTTCTGGTTCTGTACCTATTGACTTTGCATACCGAATCCATTCAGAGATAGGGAATAAAACCATTGGTGCTAAAGTGAACGGAAAGATGGTAACCCTCGATTATAAGTTGAAAACAGGCGATATAATTGAAATTCATACAAGTAAACATTCTTATGGACCAAGTCAGGATTGGTTAAAAATAGCCCAGACTTCCCAAGCAAAGAATAAAATTAGACAATTTTTCAAAAAACAACGGCGCGAAGAGAATATTGAAAAAGGCAAGGAACAAGTTGAAAAAGAAATCCGTAATATGGAGTTTGATATTAAGGAAATTCTTACACCAGAAAATGTAAAGATTGTTATTGAGAAATTTAATTTTATGACGGAAGATGATATGTATGCAGCTGTTGGCTATAATGGAATAACTGCACTCCAAGTAGCAAATAGATTAACAGAAAAATGGCGTAAAAAGAGAGATGCAGAACAAATATCTACCATTACAAATGCTGTTGCGGAATTGAAGTCATTCCCTAATAATAAAAAAAGCGCTTCAGGTGTTCGAGTTACTGGAATTGATAATTTATTAATCCGTCTATCTCGCTGCTGTAACCCAGTTCCTGGTGATGAAATAGTTGGATTCATTACAAAAGGACGAGGAGTTTCAGTCCATCGAGCGGATTGTACGAATATTGATACAGAGGATGCAAAAGCTCGATTAATCCCAGTTGAATGGGAAACGAATTTAAATAATCGAAAAGAATATAATGTCGAAATTGAAATAAGCGGCTATGATCGAAGAGGTTTATTAAACGAAGTTCTACAGGCAGTAAATGAATCAAAAACTAATATATCGGCAGTATCTGGCAAATCTGACCGTAACAAAGTCGCTACGATTAATATGAGCATAATGATTTTAAATGTTAATCATCTTCATAAAGTAGTGGATCGTATCAAACAAATTCCAGATGTCTATTCTGTTCGAAGAATAATGAACTAAGGAGTAATGATATGCGTGTCGTATTGCAAAGGTCAAAAGAAGCAATGGTAGAAGTAGATGGAAAAGTAGTTGGATCTATAGAGAAAGGCTTTGTTCTTCTAGTTGGCATAACACATAGCGATGTGCTAGAGGATGCGAAATATCTTGCAGATAAAATTGCCCATCTTCGCGTATTTGAGGATGAAAACGAGAAGATGAATGAAAGTATTTTGGATAGACAAGGCTCGATTCTTTCGATTTCTCAGTTTACCCTTTATGGAGATACTCGTAAAGGGAGAAGGCCCAATTTTATGAATGCAGCAAAACCAGATCAGGCAAAAGAGCTATATGACCAATTTAATATGCTTTTACGTAATCACGGCCTAACCGTCGAAACAGGCATATTTGGTGCCATGATGGATGTACATCTAGTCAATGACGGACCTGTAACACTGATATTGGATAGTAAATAATCCTACTACTAAAAAAGAAAATAAAAAAGAACTTTCAAAGAATTTGATCCTTTGAAAGTTCTTTTTTGCTTATGTTAAGTTTTTTCCTTTTCATAACTTAATAACTAAAATAATTCTCCAAACCATGATAAATAGCCGTAGAAATGGTTTCTTGATATTTGCTAGAAAGCATAGTTTGTTCCTCAGCAGGATTACTTAAATAGCCTAATTCTAATAGAGTTGCTGCTTGTCTATTTTGCTTTAGAACAACATACTCATTTTTTCTAACACCTCTGTCCTTTCGATTTGTTGCATCAATAATACTTTTATGTAAGCTAGTAGCAAGTTTTTTCTGATTAGATGTATAGTAATAGCTAGTGACACCATTAACAGAGCTATCATTAATACTATCATAATGAAGGCTGATAAAAGCATCGGCATGATAGAAATGACTAATATCGACCCTGCTTTGCAGTGATATAAATATATCATCTTTTCTGGTAAGGATTACGTTTGCGCCAGAAGCTTCTAGTTTATTGGCAAGCAATTTAGCTGTACGAAGATTTAAATCCTTTTCTAATGTACCTATTACCCCAATTGTGCCGCTATCTTTTCCTCCATGACCAGGGTCTAAAACAATGGTCTTTCCTTTTAAATCAGTAGAATTTCCTTCATTAGCATCTTCGCTTTCTGTTGCGATATCTTCTACAATCCATTCTGCAATATATCCGAATTCACCGTTTGAAAGCTTAATTTTATACCAATCATCCAGTACTTCTACGGTTTGAAAGGTTGCACCGCTATCTGCAATAAGTAAAACCTTTGAATTTACGGTTGCATCACTTCTAATATTTGTTCTGTCATAAAGAAGCTTAATCGTTTTATCTGTTTTTTGTCCTTTTCTGCTTTCGATATCACCACTTTCTAACAGGTCTTTATGTACCCAGCCAATATTACCAGAGTATTGAATTTTTGCCCATTCCGTTTCTTCTTCTATAATGGTAATTACAGTGTCTATACTGATTTTGCCAATGATATCAGCGTTTGTAGATGGATTACTGCGAAGATTAACTTGATCCTCTATAACAGTCGCTGATTGCAGATTAGAATCTTCCGTCTCCTCAATTGTACTTGATTGGCTTTCGGACTTTCCAAATTGAAGATAATCATTATGTACCCAGCCAGATCCTAAACTTGTTTTGATTTGATACCAATCTCCACTAGTGGAAAGAACAGTAACCTCAATCCCTTTTCCTAAAGTTGTAATGACTTGGTAATTCGTACCAGGTCCTTTTCGTAAGCGGAGACCATTTTCTGTGATGGTCGCTTTCGTTGAAATAGAAGTGGACTGTTCCGTTTCTATTGTTCCATTATCAGTGTTCTGACCATTTTTTGTTACTAAATAAGCAGCAACCCATCCAGTAGAACTAGAAGTATATTGAATTTCTATCCAATCCTTTTCTTCTTTTAATAAGGGATACGCTTTTCCTATCTCCATTTTTCCAATTACGGTTTGATCAAGCCCGGGATTTTCTCTAACATTTACCACCGTATTCGCTTGAACGGTTAATTGATTTTCTGCTGATACAAGTTGATGTGTAGGAATGAAGAAGATGCTGACTAAAAGGAATAGCATCCATTTCATATTCTTCAAACAAGCTGCACTCCTTCCATAAATCGTCTAATGATGACTAGAATAAATTTGCACTTAAATAGGATTCTTCATTTAGAATATAGATTCCTTTAAGATATTCTTCTTTTTTCTAATCAAATTTAGACAAGAAACTTATTTTTGATGATATTTTTTAGCTACTCATGGTAATACTATAAAAAAATAACAGAAAAAAGGGTGAAATGCATGAGATTTGGCGAAAAAAGTTTATCAGTTAGTGAAATTGATTCCAAATTACTAGGTGTAGATTTTCACGATTTCATAAAAAGAGAAGGAAATTCTTCTAATGCAGTTGAACTTGCATCTGAATTTGGTCTTTCATTAGGTGAAGTAAAAAAACTAAAGAAACAATTAGGGAAATTATAAACTGTAGGAAAATCATGTTTGTACCCTATTGACAATATAATCGTTCCTATTTATTATTAATGAGATAATAATAAATAATCTAGTAAAGCCATTGATCGAGAAAAGTATCTATGAAACACATGAACAGAGAGGAAATGTCCATTAGGCTGCAAGCATTTCTACATGATGCCATAGAGAAAGAACACTCTGGGAGGCTTTCTTCTGAAAATATTTTGCTTCATAAAGTAGGTAGAAACGTGAGCAGGCGTTAACTGCAAAGTGGAAGATTTAAGAAAATCTTCAATTAGGGTGGTACCACGGGAAAAATCTCGTCCCTTGTATTCAGATGGATGCAAGGGACGAGATTTTTTTATTTGAAATTATACGAATACAGCGCAGACATAGGCGCTTTTTAATAGCAGGGAGGATACATAAAATGCATATTAATATTCCAAGAGGAACCCAAGATATTTTGCCAGGTACTGTAGAAAAGTGGCAATATGTTGAAGAAAAAATTAAACAGCTTTGTGATCGATATCAATACAGTGAAATCCGTACTCCTATATTTGAACATACAGAGTTATTTTTACGAAGCGTTGGGGACACAACAGATATTGTTACAAAGGAAATGTATACGTTTGAGGATCGAGGAAAAAGAAGCCTAACATTAAGACCTGAAGGAACAGCAGCGGTTGTTCGTTCATTTGTTGAGAATAAAATGCATGGATATGCTTCCCAGCCAATTAAGCTTTTTTATTTAGGACAAATGTTCCGTTATGAAAGACCACAAGCTGGACGCTTTCGTCAATTTGTTCAATTTGGTGTGGAGGCAATTGGAAGTAAAGATCCTGCAATTGACGCAGAAGTTATAGCACTTGCTTTTTCCGTTTATCAAACAATGGGGTTATCGAAGCTAAAAGTTGTTGTTAACAGCTTAGGTGATAAAGAAAGCAGACAAGCTCATCGTGAAGCATTAATGGCCCACTTTAAACCGAGCATTGAGGAATTCTGTCATGATTGTCAAACAAGATTAGAAAAAAACCCAATGAGAATCTTAGATTGCAAAAAAGATCATACCCATCCGTTAATGCAATCTGCTCCTTCGATATTAGATTATTTAAATGAAGAATCAAAGGCATATTTTGAAAAAGTGCAAAAATATTTAGCAGCTTTAAATATTCCTTTTGTAGTAGATTCAAACCTTGTAAGAGGTCTAGACTATTACAACCATACTGCTTTTGAAATAATGAGTGAAGCAGAAGGATTCGGGGCGATTACTACGTTATGTGGTGGCGGCAGATACAATGGCTTAACACAAGAGCTAGGCGGTCCAGAAGCTCCTGGTATTGGCTTTGCAATGAGCTTAGAAAGACTACTTGCAGCCCTTGAAGCTGAAAAAATTAAATTACCTATTGAAAAGAAAGTGGATTGCTATTTAGTTTCATTAGGTGAAGAAGCAATGGATTATACGGTAGGATTAGTAAATGAGCTTAGACAAGCTGGCTTCTCTGCTGAAAGAGATTATCTTGACAGGAAAGTAAAAGCTCAATTTAAAGCTGCTGATCGTCTCCATGCTAAATATGTAGCTGTTTTAGGAGAAAATGAACTACAAAACAACAAAATTAACTTAAAGCAGTTAGAAACAGGAAAACAAAAGGAAATAGATTTAACGGAGCTTGTAAATGCATTAAAGGATTTTGAAGCATTTTAAGCATATCTTAGGGCTGTTTTCAATGGAAAACAGTTAAAAATAAAACATATGAATGACTCAGTAGGAATATTAAAAAGGGCATATACAATTGTTGACAATAGGGAGGATACTTCATGTTTGGAAGAACATATTTTTGTGGAGAAGTAACAGAAAAATCGATTGGTGAAAGTATTGTTTTAAAGGGTTGGGTACAAAAGAGACGAGACCTTGGCGGACTAATATTTATTGATTTACGTGATCGTACTGGTATAGTACAGGTAGTGTTTAATCCAGAAATTAATAAAGCTGCAATCGAAATCGCTGATAAGGTAAGAAATGAATTTGTTCTTGATATAAAAGGTAAAGTAGTTGCACGTCAAGAAGGTACAGTCAATGAAAACATTCAAACAGGAAAAATCGAAATAATTGCAGATGAAATTAAAATCATAAATGAAGCGAAAACTCCTCCTTTTGTTATTTCTGATCAAACAGATGTTGCAGAAGATGTACGCTTAAAATATCGTTATTTAGATGTTAGAAGACCTGTTATGTTTGAAACATTGAAAATGCGTCATCAAGTAACAAAAGTGATGAGAGATTATCTTGATAGTGAAGGATTCCTAGATATCGAAACACCAATTTTAACGAAAAGCACGCCTGAAGGGGCAAGGGATTATTTGGTACCAAGCCGTGTGCATCCAGGTGAATTTTACGCACTACCTCAGTCACCGCAAATTTTCAAGCAATTATTAATGGTTGGTGGCGTAGAGAGATACTATCAAATCGCTCGTTGTTTCCGCGATGAAGACCTTCGTGCAGATCGACAACCGGAATTTACACAGCTTGATATCGAAACAAGCTTTATGAGTCAAGAGGACATCATGAGCATGATGGAAAAAATGATGGCAAAAATCATGAAAGAAGTAAAAGGAATAGACGTTCCTTTACCAATGCCAAGAATGCCATATGATGAAGCAATGAGTAGATATGGATCAGACAAACCAGATACTCGTTTCGAAATGGAATTAGTAGATCTTTCTGAAATTGTAAAAGACTCAAGCTTTAAGGTTTTTGCTTCAGCAGTTGAAACAGGTGGCCAAGTAAAGGCAATTAATGTAAAAAATGCTGGCAGTAAGTATTCTCGTAAAGATATTGATGCATTAACAGAGTTTGTAAAAGTATATGGAGCAAAAGGTCTTGCTTGGTTAAAAGTAGAAGAAGATGGATTAAAAGGACCTATCTCTAAGTTTATTTCCGAAACAGAGCAAAAAGGATTAGAGCAAGCTTTATCAATAGAAGCTGGTGACCTATTATTATTCGTTGCTGATAAAAAGAACGTTGTTGCCGATGCATTAGGAGCGTTACGTTTAAAATTAGCGAAAGAGCTAGATTTAATTGATCAGAGCAAGTTTAACTTCCTTTGGGTTACAGATTGGCCATTATTTGAATATGACGAAGAAGAAGGCCGTTTTTATGCAGCACATCATCCATTTACAATGCCCCAAAGAACTGATTTAGAATTGCTGGAGACGAATCCTAAAGCGGTGAAAGCACAAGCATATGATATTGTGCTGAATGGCTATGAGCTTGGGGGAGGCTCCTTGCGTATATTTGAAAAAGACATTCAAGAGAAAATGTTTAGCTTATTAGGATTTACGAAGGAAGAGGCGTATGCACAATTCGGTTTCTTGTTAGAAGCTTTTGAATATGGCACACCACCACATGGCGGAATTGCAATCGGATTAGATCGCTTAATTATGTTGTTATCTGGTCGCACCAATCTTCGTGATACAATTGCATTCCCTAAAACAGCGAGTGCGAGCTGTCTTATGACAAATGCTCCAAGTGAAGTAAGTGAAAATCAATTAACTGATTTACATTTACAGTTAAAACTAGATAAATAATCGGAAGAAAGATACTGAGACAAAAGTATTCCAAATATAAACCCAAACAATTATGCGAAGATAATGCTTCATATAATTGTTTGGGTTTTTTATGAATGTTGAAAAAGACGGTTGTGGTAATTAACCGCAGACTGAATGATATATTTTGTTCCATTGCTGTTTTAAGAAAACGCTCATTATTAACAGCTATCATAAAAGGAGAGTAATAAAATTTAATTCTTATCGGGAACAAGGAAAGGGTAGTGGTAGCTGATAAAAATTTATGATATATTTCATAAGTAATAATTTATTCTTTCTGAATGAAAGTTCCTGATAAGGGAATATGTAAACATAATTGCTTAGGAAAAATTAAATGGAGTTGAAAACAAATGTTGCACCAATTTTCGAGAAATGAGTTAGCTATTGGTAAAGAAGGGCTAGAGACGATGAAAAACAGCACTGTGGCTGTTCTAGGAATCGGGGGCGTAGGTTCATTTGCTGCAGAAGCGTTAGCTCGTTCAGGCGTAGGAAGATTAATCTTAATCGATAAAGATGATGTAGATATTACGAATGTCAACAGACAGGTAATTGCATTATTATCCACTGTTGGTCGTCCTAAAGTAGATATTATGAAAGAACGTATCGCAGATATTAATCCAGACTGTGAAGTAATTGCGTTGAAAATGTTCTATACAGAAGAAACGTATGAAGAAATTTTTGCATATGGCTTAGATTTTGTAATGGATGCTTCCGATACAATCTCTTATAAAATACATTTAATGAAAGAATGTTTACAAAGAAATATCCCAATTATTTCAAGTATGGGAGCAGCAAATAAAATGGATCCAACCCGTTTTCAAATTGCAGACATCAGTAAAACACATACAGATCCAATTGCAAAGGTAATTCGAACAAGACTTCGTAAAGAAGGAATTAGAAAAGGGATTAATGTTGTATTCTCTGATGAAAGTCCAATAGTCATTCTCGAAGATGTTCGTAAAGTGGTCGGAAAAGATAATGCGCCAATTCGAAAGGCGAAAATGCCGCCTTCTTCTAATGCTTTTGTTCCTTCTGTAGCTGGTTTAATAATGGCGAGTCATGTTGTTAAAGAGCTATTAACGGATATAAAAATTACACGTGTTAAGGATGAAAAATAAGCTTTTATTTTGGCCATTCTTTAAATAATAGTTAAAATTAAAAAAGGATGATCTCATAAACAATAGAGGTCATCCTTTTTGTTTTAATAGAGAAACTATCCATTAGCAATGAACATAGCCTATTGTATCAGTGTGAACCAAATAGTAAACTAATACAATGAGTTAGTTTCTAAGGTTTCTTTAATAAGGCTAATAAAAAATAGATAGTTGAGTGGATGAAGAAAATATACAATAACGAAAGGTAGGTAGAGATATTGTCTTCCGTTGTAGAATTAAAAAATGTTTCTAAAGTAATAAAGGGTAGAAAAATAATTGATTCTTTAAGTTTCCAGGTAGAAGCGGGAGAAGTATTTGGCTTTCTTGGTCCAAATGGTGCAGGTAAAACGACAACAATACGTATGATTGTTGGATTAATAAATATGAGTGATGGAGATATTTATATTTGTAACGAGAGTGTCCGCGATCAATTTGAGGAAGCAATAAAGCATGTAGGAGCAATTGTAGAGAATCCAGAGATGTATAAATTTTTAAGTGGGTATGAGAATCTCATACATTATGCAAGAATGATGAAGGGGATATCTAAAGAGAAAATAATGGAAACTGTTGAATTAGTTGGATTAACAGATCGAATCCATGACAAAGTGCGTACATATTCACTCGGAATGAGACAACGATTAGGTCTTGCTCAAAGCCTCTTGCATGATCCGAAGGTATTGATTTTAGATGAACCAACAAATGGTTTAGACCCAGCCGGGATACGAGAAATTAGGGATCATTTAAGAATGCTAGCAAGAGAAAGAAATATGGCAGTAATTGTTTCAAGCCACTTATTATCTGAAATGGAAATGATGTGTGACCGAATTGGCATAATTCAAGATGGGCGACTAGTTGATGTACAATTAGTCAAGGACTTTGTTGCCGTTGAGCAAGTGTTTGAAATAGAGCTAAATCCTATTGATGAAGCGATAAATCACTTACAAGAAATTTCATCTGATGTGCTATGTATTAAAAGGGGACAAGGAATTCTAATTACTGTATCGAAGGAAAAAATACCAGAAATAATTAAAACCCTTGTCATACACAATATTGATATTTTTGGAATAAGAGAAGTTTCAAAAACATTAGAGGATCGATTCTTGGAATTGACTAATCAAAAGGAGGGAGAATAATTTTGATTCAGTTAATAAGGAATGAATGGATGAAAATTTGGAAACGTCCAGCAACACTAGTGATGATTGGTATCTTATTACTTGCTGTTCTACTATTTGGAGCATTTAATAAATATCAATCTAGCGGATTTTCTGTTCCAGATAATGAAAACTGGAAGCATGGTCTTGAATTGGAAAATAAACGCTACCAAGAAATGCTTGAGGATGAACATCTTCCAACCGAAATGAGAGAATATTATACAAAGGAAATGACGATAAATGAGTATCGAATAAAGCATGATTATAGTACAAATGTAGAGTATTCTGCATGGGATTTTGTTTCTGATTGTATCCAGTTAATTAGTATCGCCGGTTTATTTATGATTATTATAGCTGCTGGAATAGTCGCAAATGAGTTTAATTGGGGGACAGTAAAGCTTCTGCTTATCCGACCTTTGAAGAGAACGAAGATATTACTATCCAAATATTTAACGGTATTGCTATTCGGTTTGTTATCCATACTTGTCGTGTTTGCCTTTTCGTTTATTCTAGGAGCTATTTTATTTGGTCTTCCAGATGATGCATATCCGTATTTACATTACAATAATGGGATAGTGAAGGAACAAAGCATGCTCCTTCATTTAATTAGTTTTTATGGGCTAAATTCAATTAGTCTCCTTATGCTTACTACGATGGCGTTTATGATATCGTCAGTTTTCCGGAACAGTTCTCTTGCAATCGGTATTTCCATTTTCTTAATGTTTATGGGGAGTACAGTAACCGTATTGTTAGCCAATTGGTTTGATTGGGCTAAATTTTTATTATTTGCTAATACAGATTTGACACAGTATTTTGAAGGAACACCATTGGTAAGCGGCATGACGTTGACTTTCTCCATTACTATGCTATCCGTTTACTTTATTGTGTTCATTGGTTTAGCCTTTTGGGTATTTAAGAAGAGAGATGTGGCAGCATAATTTTTTGAATGAAGGTTCTTTTGACTTTCATTCTTTTTTCTTCTATTCTTCTTTTACGATATAATAAATGAAAGAAGTTAAACAAGAAGGTGTATAAATGAACGGGGAACCACTTGCATATCGAATGCGCCCTACTAATCTTGATGAAGTAGTTGGTCAAAAAGAAATTATTGGTAAAACAACAAGTGTATATAAAATGATTAAAAATGGACATGTTCCATCTATGCTTCTATATGGTGAACCTGGAATTGGCAAAACCTCGATTGCTTTTGCCATTGCTGGTACAACAAAGCTTCCCTTTATTGCACTAAATGCGACTACATCAGGAAAAAAAGATGTAGAAGCTGTAGTGGATGAAGCAAGATTGACAGGTAAAGTCATTCTTTTTTTAGATGAAATTCATCGTTTTAATAAAGCCCAGCAGGATTATTTATTACCTCATGTAGAAAGAGGGGATATTGTTCTAATAGGTGCAACAACAGAAAATCCCTATCATGATGTGAACCCTGCGATCAGAAGCAGATGTGGACAAATTAAACAGTTAAAAAGATTAACAGATAGCGATATAGAAGAATTATTGCATCGAGCTTTAAAAGAAGAAAGAGGGCTAGGAAATCTTTCCATTCAAATTAGTGAGGAGCAAATTAAGCGAATATCAAAAGGTACAAATGGGGATGCAAGAAAATCATTAACTCTTCTAGAGTCTATTGTCTATTCATCAGATAAAGAGGACGGCATTTTTACTATCAAGGATGAAACAATTGACCAAATGATAGAAAAGGTTGGCGTTTTTGGCGATAAAAAAGGTTCGCATTTCTATAACCTTTTATCTAGTCTTCAAAAAAGCATCCGTGGTAGTGATGTCGACGCAGCCCTTTACTATCTGGCCCATTTACTTGAAACAGGAGATTTGGTGGCAGTAAATAGAAGATTACTCGTAATTGCCTATGAAGATATTGGCCTTGCGAAAACATCTGTCGGGAATAATGTATTAGCGGCTGTAACAGCGAGTGAAAGATTAGGGCTTCCAGAAGCGCGAATTCCTCTATCTGTAGCAGTGGTTGAGATGTGTTTATCTTCTAAATCCAATGCTGCCTATAAAGCATTAGATGCAGCAATAGCAGATGTCCGCAGTGGCAGAGTTGGAGATATTCCCATGCATTTAAGAGATGGACATTATGAAGGAAGCAAAAAGCTAGGACATGTTGGCTATATTTACCCACATGACCATCCCATTGGAACATTTGGTGGTTGGGTCGATCAAGAATATTTACCAGAGAAGCTCAAAGGAACACAGTATTATCATCCAACAGAAGCAGGAGAAGAGAAGAAACTTGGCGCAATTTATGAAAAATTAGCTGGTTTTAAAAAGGATAGATAAGATTTTCTATCCTTTTTTGACTTGTCTGAAATGTTAACGTCCTTTTTACTAGAAAAAATTTCGAAAATCGAATGAAAAGTGTACACAAAATTCAAATAACTATTAAAATAGAAGAAAGAGAATAGAAGAGAAGGACGTGAAAAGGTGAAAATCGATAAAATAGAAGTTCAACATGTAAAAATGCCATTGGTGAGTCCCTTTGAGACAAGCTTTGGGAAACTCTTAGAGAAGGACTTTCTCATTATAAAAATATTTAGTGGCGAGCACATTGGGTATGGGGAGTCTGTTGCTTTGCCAGATCCAACCTATAGTGAAGAAACAACAGGAACTGTTTCCTATATGCTAGATGCATTTCTAATTCCACTATTGTTAAAAGAGGAAATTAATCATCCAGATGATGTTACTAAAAGATTTGCGCCTATTAGACGAAATAATATGGCAAAAGCAGCATTAGAAGGAGCTGTGTGGGATTTATATAGTAAGAAAAAGGGGATTTCTCTTTCAAAAGCACTGGGTGGAGTAAGCTCATCCATTGCTGTAGGAGTAAGTATAGGTATCGAAGAGACGACAGACAAGCTCCTATCAAAAGTGGATCGATTCCTATCGGAAGGCTATAAAAAGATCAAAGTAAAAATTAAGCCAGGATATGACTTAGAGCCATTGACTAAAATTCGGGAAACATTTGGCTACGATATTCCTTTAATGGCTGATGCTAACTCTGCATATACGCTAGCAGATATTGAGCGACTGAAAGAAATGGATCCACTTAAATTAATGATGATTGAACAGCCGTTAGCCTATGATGATATTATTGATCATTCGATATTACAGAGTGAGCTTGCAACCCCTATATGTTTAGATGAAAGTATTCATTCGGTAGAAGATGCACGCAAAGCGATTGAACTAGGAAGCTGTAGAATTATTAACATTAAAATTGGTCGTGTTGGGGGACTGACAGAAGCCAAAAAAATACATGATTTATGTGAAAAACATAGCATTCCAGTTTGGTGTGGAGGGATGCTGGAAGGTGGAATTGGAAGAGCCCACAATATTGCCATTACAACCCTACCTTCTTTCACAATCGCTGGAGACACATCTGCATCTAATCGATATTGGAAAGAAGATATTATTTTTCCAGAGGTTACTTTGTCTAGGCCAGGAGAGATTGATGTTCCGACTGGTGATGGTATTGGTTTTAAGTTGAATAAGGAAGTCATTAATAAATACTTGTTAACTACGAAAGTTTATGAAAGTAAAACCGTATGAGAGATTGGGAGGGAAATGATGGATGCATCCCTATATAATAAGAGAGGTCACCGATAAAAAAGACATACAAAAGGTCGTAGAATTTCAAGATGACATTTGGAACAAAAAGAATACAACGCCTTATCCATTTTTAGTCGCTTCTCTTCATAACGGCGGAATCATCATTGGAGTGTTTTTGAAGGAAGAATTAGTTGGCTTTTGTTATGGGTTTCCTGGATTTTATCAAAATGAAGCCTATCTAGTGTCACATATGATGGCTGTTAAGCAACAAATTCGAGATGGTGGATTAGGCTATAAGATGAAAGTAAAGCAAAAAGAACTAGCATTAAGACAGGGATACAAAAAAATCATATGGACTTTTGATCCATTAGAATCAAGGAATGCCTATCTTAATATTGCAAAACTTGGCGGGATAGTAAAAACCTATTATCCTAATCATTACGGAATAATGAATGATGAATTAAATGGTGGCTTACCTTCTGACAGATTTGTATTAGAATGGGATCTTAAAAAAAGTTCTGTTGATTATGTTCCACTAGAAGAGCAAATTCAATCTTGTGTTTCATGGAAGATGGTTGAAGATATACCTAGCCCCTCCTCGTTAGAAACAATTTCTGAACAAGTTGATTATTATAAGATTCCTGTTCCAAACAATATACATATGATAAAAGAAAGAAACTTTATGATAGCAGAAAAGTGGCGTTTCATACTAAGAGATGCATTTATGCTTCTGTTTAAAAAGGGGTATAAGGTGAAATCATTTCAAACAACAAATAAGTTAGTGAACTATTATATTGTTAGCTCTGTTTAACAAAAAACTTTCATAATTAAGGAATCAATAATAATTGTGTAGTGGAATAACAATAGGAGGGTGAAAATGCGGGAAGAAATAGACCATTGGGTAGACCAACAAAGAGAGAATATATTGGGAATGTATCACTATCTTCATGAAAATGCTGAAATAAGTTGGGAAGAAATAGAAACCACAAAATTTATAAAGGGTGAATTAGAGAAGCTATCGATTCCTTATGAAATATTTGATGATCAGACAGGAATAGTAGGTTCTTTTGGGGATGGAAACGGACCTGTCATAGGTCTTCGCGCAGATATGGATGCTTTATGGCAGCAAGTGAACGGAGAATGGAAAGCAAATCATTCCTGTGGTCATGATGCACACACGACTATTTTAATTTTTACATTAAAGTGTTTAAAGGCATTAGGCGTAGAACCAACAGCTAGCATTAAATGCTTTTTTCAGCCAGCAGAAGAGACTGGTGGTGGCGCGATTTCTTTTATCAATAAAGGACTTTTAGAAGATGTGGATTATTTATTAGGGCTACATGTACGACCAATTCAGGAAATGAGATTTGGCGAATGCTCTCCAGCTATTTATCATGGAGCAGCAGCAAGCATTAAAGGGAAAATTTATGGAATGCAGGCACATGCAGCAAGACCTCATTTAGGAATAAATGTGATTGATAGCCTAACAGCAATTAATTTAGCTATTCGTTCCATCCCGTTAAATCCGGTTATTCCGGCATCGGCAAAATTAACATTTGCTCAAGCGGGAGGAAAGAATTTTAATATTATTCCAGATTATGCGGAGTTTGGACTAGATGTTCGAGCACAAACGAATGAGGCAATGGAGGAACTTATTGCTAAACTAGAAAGCGAAATAAGATTAGCTGGAGAAGTAAATGGTGCAAAAGTAGAATTAGAATTATTATCAGAAATGCCTGCAGCAAATCCTAATAAATGGATGGAAGGGATAGTAGCTAAGAGCATTAAAGAGATCCTTGGCGAGAAAGGGTTAGTTAAACCACCGGTGACACCTGGTGGGGAAGATTTTCATTATTATTCGAAAGCAAATAGCCATCTTCAAACAACAATGATTGGCTTAGGAACTGATTTAGAGCCAGGTCTCCATCATCCAGACATGCATTTTCAGTTAAATAGCTTGCTTCATGGAATAAAAATTATGGTTTTATCAGCAATTAGGATAATGGAAGAAAAACAATAACCATTAAGAATTTCTTCTTTTTCAGAGAAGAAATTCTTTCTTTTTCCATGGATGAGGAGATGCCATAACTAAAAATAATAGTAAAGCAGGTTAAATAGAAATACAATAATCCGCTGATTAGATAGAAACGGAAAAAATATGATACCCTATTGAATAGATAGGAAATAAAATAATTATACTGGATATTGAACGGAGACTAGGTTTTCTTCTCAACAATTCATTAGTAAATATGCTATAATGCTTAATGGTAATTAGACAGATAGAAACACATAATATAGGAAAAGTAAAAGGGGCAGCAAATGAAATCTTTAATAAGACAGGATAAACCAGTTGAAAGACTAATCATTTTTATTTTAGGGCTTTTGATTATGTCATTAGGTATTGTTTTAGTTATTACAGCAAATTTAGGATCAGCCCCTTGGGACATTTTAAATATTGGATTGCATATTCAATTTGGCTTAACTATTGGTAGCTGGGCAATTATAGTCGGATTTTTTATATTATTAATTGCAGCCATTCTTTCTAAAAAGTTCCCGCCATTTGGAGCACTATTAAATATGGTGCTAGTAGGAATATTTATTGATTTCTTTTTGCTTCTTCCTATTATGATTACTCCATCGGCACTATTTAACAGATGGATCATGTTTTTAATAGGATTAATCATAATGGGATATGGAATGGGAATCTATATCTCTGCAAAACTTGGGGCAGGCCCAAGAGATAGTTTAATGATTGTCTTGTCTGAAAAATTTGGTGGAAGCATTGCGAAGACTAGATTATTTATGGAAGCCATGGTTTTAATAATAGGATGGATCTTAGGTGGACCGGTTTCATGGGGAACCATTATTTATGCTATCTTAATAGGGAGAATTGCCGGGTGGAGTATTCCACAGTGTACAAAATGGACGGCCTATATATTGAATCGAAACGTGAGAACAGGGAAAAACATTCAACAACCGAAAATGGAGCGGGAGGCAAAATAATGAAGATATCGACTAAAGGAAGATATGGATTAACGATTATGATGGAATTAGCAAAGAAACATGGAGAAGGACCGATTTCTTTAAAGTCCATTGCACAAGCAAATAATCTTTCGGAACATTATTTGGAGCAATTAGTTGCACCATTGCGTAACGCAGGATATGTACGCAGTATTCGGGGAGCTTATGGCGGCTATGTTTTAGGAGATGATCCAAATAAAATAACAGCTGGAGATATTATCCGCATATTAGAAGGACCTATTAGCCCAGTAGAAGGAATTGAAGATGAGGAACCAGCCAAAAAAGCATTATGGATGAAAATCAGAGATGCGGTAAAGGATGTGCTGGATTCAACAACAATTGAAGACCTCGCTAATCACAAAGAAGATGGCAGTACGGATGGTTATATGTTTTATATATAAAAATTTTTTGAAATTATTTTATTTCGATAGTATTTGAAACGTATGGCACGGACTGGTTTTTACATGAACCTGTAAAAACAACAAAATATGTGTAAATAGTGATTACAAAAGATAACTAACTAAATGAAGGTGAATAACTTGGAACATATTTATGTGGATCATGCGGCGACTTCGCCCATGCATCCAAAAGTAATTGACAGAATGTATGAAATCATGAAAGACCAATTTGGAAATCCCTCTAGTATTCACTCTTATGGAAGACAGGCGCGAAATATTTTAGATAATGCAAGAGCAGTAATTGCTTCTAGCATTGGTGCACATGAAAATGAAATTATTTTCACAAGTGGTGGCACAGAGGCTGATAATTACGCAATCTTTGGAATTGCAGAGAGCAAAGAAGCTACAGGGAAACATATTATTACGACAGAAATCGAGCATCACGCTGTATTGCATGCCTGCCAGGAATTAGAGAAAAAAGGCTATGAAATTACTTATCTTCCTGTAAACGAAAATGGAGTAATTGATTTAAATGAATTTCAAAAGGTATTAAGAGAAGATACCATTCTTGTTACTATTATGTATGGCAATAATGAAGTAGGCTCCATTCAGCCAATTAAGGAAATTGGTTTAATGTTAAAAGATCATCCAGCTGTATTGCATACAGATGCTGTACAAGCCTATAGTTTAGAAGAAATTGATGTGAAAGAACAGCATATCGATCTTTTATCTGTATCTTCTCATAAGATTAACGGACCTAAAGGAATAGGGTTTTTATATGTAAGAAACGGTATAAAGCTTAATCCCCAACTATTTGGTGGAGAGCAAGAGAAAAAAAGAAGAGCTGGGACAGAAAATGTACCTTCTGTAGCTGGATTTCAGCTTGCGGTAGAAATTGCTGAACAGGATAGAGTACAGAAGAGAGAGCAATATAAAAAATATAAGGAAATGCTGATTGAAATCTTAAAGGAAAATAATATTTCGTTTGAGCAAAACGGATTAGTTGATAATACCCTACCACATGTTTTAAACTTAAGCTTTCCTGGTACAAATGTTGAAGCGATGTTAGTTAATCTAGACTTAGCTGGTGTTGCTGCCTCTAGTGGTTCAGCATGTACGGCTGGATCAATTGAACCATCCCATGTTTTAGTGAGTATGTTTGGAAAAGAATCGGAAAGAACAAAAAATTCGATTCGATTTAGCTTTGGTTTAAATAATACAGAACAACAAATAAAAAAGGTCGGTCATGAGTTAGTTAAAATCATTAACCGTCTGACAAAATAATAACCTTCCCTTCCATGAAAAGGGAAGGGCTGAAGGGGAAATAGAAATGGAAAAAGCACCAAAAGATACACGTGTTGTAGTAGGGATGTCCGGTGGAGTTGACTCGTCTGTTGCAGCACTTCTTTTAAAAGAACAAGGATATGATGTAATCGGAATTTTCATGAAAAACTGGGATGATACAGATGAATTTGGTGTCTGTACAGCTACAGAAGATTACGAAGATGTTATCCGCGTCTGCAATCAACTAGGAATTCCTTATTATGCAGTAAACTTTGAAAAACAATACTGGGATAAAGTATTTACTTATTTCCTAGAAGAGTATAAAGCAGGTAGAACGCCTAACCCTGATGTTATGTGTAATAAAGAAATTAAGTTTAAAGCTTTCTTAGAGCATGCGATGAGTCTTGGGGCAGATTATTTAGCAACAGGACATTACGCACAAGTGGTTAGAGAAGATGGACAAGTGCGCATGCTTAGAGGGAAAGATGATAATAAAGACCAAACGTATTTTTTAAATCAATTAACAGAAGAACAATTAAGCAAAGTAATGTTTCCTATTGGTGGAATGGAAAAATCAAAGGTTCGCGAACTTGCTGCTAAAGCAAATCTTGCAACTGCTACGAAAAAAGACAGTACAGGTATTTGCTTTATCGGAGAACGTAATTTTAAAGAATTCTTAAGTGGATATCTTCCTGCTCAAAAAGGGAATATGGAAACAATGGATGGAGAAATAGTTGGCCGCCATGATGGACTTATGTATTATACAATTGGGCAAAGACATGGTTTAGGCATTGGTGGAAGTGGAGATCCTTGGTTTGTAATCGGCAAGGATTTACAACGAAATGTCCTATATGTTGGACAAGGATTCCATCATGAATTACTTTATTCTGACAGCATTATTGCAACGAATGTTAGCTGGGTATCGAACGATAGAATTGGTACATCTTTTGAATGTACAGCTAAATTCCGTTACCGTCAGCCAGACAATAAAGTGACAGTTGAGGTTATCGATGAAAAAACGGTGAAAGTTATTTTCCATGAACCAATTCGTGCTGTAACTCCAGGACAAGCAGTCGTATTCTATCAAGGAGAAGAATGCTTAGGTGGTGGAACGATTGATAAAGTGTTCCGAGATAGTGAAAGATTAACATATGTTGGGTAATAATAGGTGTCGGGCTAATAATAGTTAGTCGGCAGTTTTTTTAGAAAAGCCAAAGGAAGCTAGCAATATCCACTGCTTTAAGGATATTTGCTAGTTTCTTTTGGCTATGTATGAGTAAAATGTTTGTGGGAGAATAAATATCCTTTTTG
>NZ_JVDT01000012.1 GCF_001076885.1 Bacillus sp. 522_BSPC | reverse complement strand
TTCCTTTACAAAGGTACAGGTGCCAATTTTTACAGATCAGTCGGAAAAAGTACTGGACATTGTAAAAGCATTAAATAAAAGTGAGAGTTTTTCGTTTGTTCCCTATTCAAAAGAAGAAGTGGAGGAACAGTTGGATAAAGGAAAAACAGATATAGGAGTTTCATTAAGCCAAGACACTTATACGATTTTGCGCATCGCCGAAACTTCTAATGCATTAATGGTCCAAAATTATCTTCATACCTATTATACTAATATGCTAAAGGAACAAGCGCTGATAAATGGAGCAGCGAATAAACAAGAAGCAGAGATAGTTCTGGCTAATAATAAGGAAAATCCAATGATTCCTGTATCAAAGGAACAAGCGCTAACAGAAAAGGAGAATAATTACAGTCAGTCCTTGCAGTCGTTATTTGGGTTTACTTTATTTTTCTGCATCTATACTGTCTCTTTTACTGTTGTAGAAATATTGAGAGATAAGCAAAACGGCATATGGGATCGCTTTATCCTATCCTCTACATCGAAAGCTCAAATATATTTTGGACATTTATTATTCAGCTTTTTAGTAGGATATGTACAAATAATAATGATCTTTCTTCTCTTTAGATATGGATTAAATATTGATTTTAATGGACATTTTTATTTGGTATATGTATTAATCATTCCCTATTTATTTTCTATTGTGGCATTAACGATTCTTCTTACAGGCTTAGTGAAAACAGCAAGTCAGTTCAATGCTGTTATTCCATTGGTGTCGGTTAGTTTTGCTATGCTTGGAGGAGCTTATTGGCCAATCGAAATTGTCACATCCAAAGTAATGATTCTTTTATCAAAATTTATTCCGATTACTTATGGGATGGAGCTATTAAAAAAAGGCATTCTTGAAAAGACATCTTGGATTGAAATCGCCATACCAGCAGGAGTTCTTTGTTTAATGGGAACGATTATGTTGGGAATCGGCATACAACTCATTGAAAAAAGACATGTTTAGCAATAAAGGCAAACCTTCCATCAGTAGGGGACTCCATCCTACTGATGGAGGGCACTGAAAAAGTCTAGTTCTCCAAATTAAATGAGGTTT